>JALXER010000134.1 GCA_027069385.1 Paracoccaceae bacterium | reverse complement strand
GTCTACTACGACGCCGACGGCACCGAACACATCGTGCCCGGCGATTCGCTCGTCTCGATGAACGCGTTCGGCTTCCGGCCGATCTTCTTCGCGCAGCTTCGCGAGCGCTTCAGGAACTTCGTCGAGCAGCACGCCGATTCGGCGACCGCCGAGTTCCATCTGCCGACCGGCATCCAGGAACTCATCGACGCCCGGCAGGCCCGCATGCGCGTGGTCCCGACCCGCGACCGCTGGTGCGGCGTCACATACCCGGAGGACAAGCCTCGCGTGGTCCGCATGATCCGCGAGCTGGTCGCGGCGGGGCGCTACCCCGAAAGGCTCTGGACATGATCCCCACCGGCCCGGCGGCGGCCGCCGTGCACCAGGCCGTGGCGCACTACGCGCTGCCCGGCCCGATCACGCGGATCGAGCCGCTGGCGGGAGGACACATCAACGATTCGTTCGTCCTGACCTGCACCGCCGGCGACGACACCGAACGCTTTATCCTCCAGCGCATCAACGAGCGCGTCTTCCCGCGCCCGCACGACGTCGTCGAGAACATCCGCCGCGTCACCGAGCACATCCGCGCGGCCTTGCGGCGTAGCGGCATAGCCGACATCGACCGGCGCGTGCTGACGCTGTTGCCGACGCGCACGGGCGCGTACGCGGTGGCGGTGGGTGGCGGCGTCTGGCGGCTGGTGCGCTATATCGACGGCGCCCGCGCGCCCCAGGCCGTCGGGACGCCGCGCCAGGCCGAGCAGGCCGGCCGCGCGTTCGGCGCGTTCCAGCGGCTGCTGGCGGATTACGACGGCCCGCGGCTGGTCGAGACGATCCCGGATTTCCACAACACGCCGCTGCGTTTCGAAGCGCTGGATCGCGTGGTCGCCGAAGACCCCTGCCAGCGGGTGCGGCATTGCCGCGCGGAAATCGCGTTCGTCCGCGATCGGCGGGCGCTGGCGGGCGTGTTGCTGGAGGCCCACCGCGCGGGGCGCATCCCCGAGCGCATCGTTCACAACGACGCCAAGATCAGCAACGTCCTGCTCGATGCCGACCGCGACGAGTGGCTGTGTGTCGTGGACCTCGACACGGTGATGCCGGGGCTCTCGCTGTTCGACTTCGGCGACATGGTGCGATCGATGACCAGCCCCAGCGCCGAAGACGAGCGGGACTTGTCGCGGGTGGCGGTGCGGCCGGAGTTGCTGGCGGCCCTGGCCCGCGGGTATCTCGCCGAGGCCGCCGCCTTCCTGACGCCGACCGAGCGCGGGCACCTGCTCACCGCGGGCAAGCTGATCACGCTCGAACAGGCGGTGCGGTTCCTCGCGGACTATCTCGCCGGCGACCGTTACTACAGGACGACCCGACCCGGCCAGAATCTCGACCGCTGCCGCACGCAGATCCGCCTGATCGAATCGCTCGAATCCCAGCAGGACGCGCTCGATGCTATCATCCGCGCGGCGGCGCCGTGACGCTACGCCGCCGGTGGCGGTCAGGTACACCACCCGTTCAGGGCGACGCGGGCGCCCAAGGCCCGCAGACGTGAGGAGGCAAGCCATGTCCAGCGACGCACCCGCCGGCGATGTCGGTGTCCCGCTGCCCCCCTGTGACTACGAGCCGCCGCCGTACGACGGCCCCGACCGCGACACGCTGGCGCGGCGCCGGCAGGCCTGCCTCAACCCGGCGATTTTCCACTACTACCGCGAGCCGGTCGCGATCGTCGCCGGGCACATGCAGTACCTCTGGGACGAACGCGGGCGGCGCTACCTCGACGCGCTCGGCGGCGTCGTGACCGTCAGCGTCGGGCACTGCCACCCGAAGATCACCGAGCGGCTGCGGGCGCAGCTCGGCCGGCTCGTGCATACCACGACGATCTACCTCCATCCGAACATCGTGCGTCTGGCCGAGGCCCTGGCCGCCCGCATGCCGGAGGGTTCGGGGC
>JALXER010000133.1 GCA_027069385.1 Paracoccaceae bacterium | reverse complement strand
CAAAGGCGGCGCTGGCCTCGTCAGCGGGGATAACACCGGCACCGACGCTGCGCGACAGCACCCGGTCGCGGGCGGTGTGGGCCGCGTCCGCATAACGGTCGGGGCGGCGCGAGGCCGGGGCCTGGGGCAGGGCGACCAGCAGCGCCGCCTGTGCCGGTGTCAGGCGGGCGGGTTCTTTGCCAAAATAGGTCAGCGACGCGGCGCGCACCACCTCTATGTTGCCGCCCATCGGGGCAAGCTTCAGATAAAGGGTCAGAATTTGTTCTTTGCTCAACCGGCGTTCCAGCGCCAGCGCCACGCGGATCTGACGGATCTTTGCGCTCCACTGGCCGGTGGCGCCGCGCTCCAGCAGGCGCGCAACCTGCATGGTCAGCGTTGACCCCCCCGAGATCACCCGCCCGTTTACCGCCGCCTGAAACGCGGCGCGCAGCATGGCGCGCGGGTCAATGCCGAAATGGCTGTAGAAGCGTTTATCCTCGAACGCGATCAACTGGGCGATATAGCCCGGATCGACCGCATCAAGGGTGACCGGCAGCCGCCATATGCCGTTTTCGACCGCATAAGCGCGCAAAAGCTGCCCGTCTGCATCCAGTACGGTTATCGACCCTTGCAGGCGCAGTTCCGGCAATTCGGTGCGGCGCACCCACTGGTCCAGCGCCACCGCTCCCAGCACCAGCACCAACAGCAGGCCAAGGCCCAGCCGAACCAGCCAGCGCCGCATGGGGGCCTAGTTCCCCTGAACGGTGATCATCCCGCCCGCCGTTCGGGCGCGAATTTCGGGGCGGTACATATCCACCACCGAGGCCGCCGGCCGGTGGAATACCCCCGGCGAGATCGCCCGCACGATATAGGCCAGTTGGAACGAGTGCGTGCCATCCCAGTCCACCGCCGCCAGAAACCGGTCATCGCGGAATTCGGTATGGACGGCCACATTGTCGAGCGTCAGCCAGTCAATCGCGGCAAGATCGCCCGAGCGCAACAGGTGGGGGTTGTCGATTTCCAGACCGGCGGGCAGCGGGTCGGATACCATCAGGCGGCCCTTGCGGTCCTGCTCGGGGGTGATGCGCAAAATGGCCACCAGCCGGTCATTCTGCTGCAGGGCATCAAGGTTGGCCGGATCACCGTCCAGCGTATACAGCCAGCGTTCGATCCGGTACCCGTCGCTTTGCGCCGGTTGCTCGCTGCTCGGGACTCCGCTGATGGCAAGCACGGCTTTGACGGGTTGCGCGCCGGTATTGGTGATCACCAGCGGCGGGCCTGACAGGTCCGCATCGGAAATGCGCCGCACCAGCGGGCCGGTAATCGGCGCGCCGTTGATGGTAATCCCGGCGCTTTGCCCTTGCTCGGCCAGCGCATGGGCGGCCAGCAAGGTCCACAGGCTTTCCTGTGTCGAGCGATAGCGCGGGGCCACACCGGCCACACGACGCGCCAGCGCATCCTGATCGACCGCGTTGCTTCCGACCTCGACGGCCAGCGCCAGCAAACCGGCCATGTCGCGCAGTTTTGATCCGTAATCATCGCGAAACGCCTGATCATCCTCGACCCCCGGCCCGACCATGCCATAAGCGCGGGCAAACAGCGCATCGGCGCGCGGCTGATCCCCGTAATAGGCCAGTGCCGCGCCCAGTTGCGCCAACGCCAGCGGCGTTGCAAAATCCGCCGCCTTGGTATCGGCGTAATAGCGCAGGTCGCCAATGCTGGCCTGCCCCTCGCGCGCCAGCACCATCAGGGCATAGGCGATATCCTGTCCGGCATTCTCGAAATCGCCCGCATAATTCAGCCGGTTGCGCAGGTTTTCCAGCGCGCGGGCATAGGCTTGGGCGGGCACGTCAAACCCTTGGCTGCGCGCGCGGCCCAGAAAATCGGTGGCAAAAGAATCGAGCCACAAATCACCGCTATCCGGCCGCCACAGCCCAAAGGACCCGCCCGAGGCCTGATGGGCCAGAATGGCGGTAATCGCGTCATTAACCCGTTGGGTAGTGGCGTCGCGATCACCCAGATCCATCGCCTTGGCAATATCGGCAAAATACAGCAGCGGCATGGCGGTGGCGGCCAGTTGCTCGGTGCAGCCATAGGGATAGCGGTCCAGCTCGTCGAGCAGGGCAGGGGCGTTGAACCGTGCCAGTGGGCCAAGCGTCAGGGTGGCCGTGCCGCTGCCCGCAACCAGATCGTTAAACGCATCGCGCCCAAGGCTGAACGCGCCGCCATTGGCCGGAAGCGACAGTGTGGTGCTGCGCAAAACCGCCGGATCATTGGCGCGGATCGACACGGTTTCGGTCTGCACCAGCGGGCCGTTGACCGGGTCGTTAATGGTTAGGGTGATGGTGCCGCTTCCTGCGGCTCCGGCCCGAATGGGCAGGCTGATCTGGCGAGTGCCCCCGACCTCCAAATTCACCGGCTGGCGGGTATCGGCCAGCGGGATAAAGATGTCGCCGCTGGTCTGAATGTCCAGATCAAGCACCCGCGCGGGGCCTTTGACATGGGTCAGTTCCAGCAATATGCGCGAGGAATCCCCGGGCGCCATAAAGCGCGGCAGGCTGGTGGCCACTACGATATCGTCGCGTACCAGCACATCCTGTTCGGCCTGCCCGACCCCGTTGTCCGACCAGACCACCGCCATCAGCCGCACGGTGCCGTTAAAGGCGGGCAGGTCAAAGCTGGTGCGCACGGTGCCGTCGGGGCCAACCTGTAGCGGGCCACTGAAATAGGCCAGCAGTTCCTGTTCTTTTTCGGGGGATTTGGCGCGCACCATCCCCCCGTCCCCGCCCGAGCGCAGCAGCCCCGGGCTGCCTTGCATCCCGTCGATCAGCCGACCGTAAAGATCGCGAAACTCCATCCCCAGTTTGCGCTGGCCAAAATAATGCCCCTGCGGGTCGGGGCTTTCAAAACCGGTCAGGTTCAGAATGCCCAGATCAACGGCGGCGATGGTGGCAAAGACCGGTTCACCGTTCGGCGCATCAACCCGCAACACCACGTCCATCGGCCCGCGCGGCGCGACCTCGGGCGGCATGTCGAAAGCGGCGTTCAGCGCCCGCGTGCCCGGGTCAACCGGTGCATAGCCAAGGCCAAGCGCCCGCATCGGGTTGCGCCCTGCCGCCACATCCATCGGGCGGATCAGCGTGGCGGTCACATAGGCCCCGACGCCCCAATCGGCGGTTACCGGCAGGTCGAGCGTGGTTTCGTTGGCGGTCACATCGACCGCCTGCATCGAAATCAGATGATCCGAGACCACCCGCACCAGCGCCACACCGGCATAGCGCGGGTTCAGGCGCAAATGCGCCGTGTCGCCAATGGCATAAGAATCCCGATCAAGCCCGAGTTCCAGCAAATCCGGCGTGTCGCTGCCGCTATTGGCCGACCACCATCCGGCGCTGAACCCATAGGATGCCGCCACATAGCCCCCGCCCGATGTGCTGGCGATTTTCAGCTCATAGCTGCCCCATTCAACCGGCACCTCGATCAGGGCAGGGGTCTCGCGGCTCAGGTCCATGTCGCCGCTGGCAATGCGGGTGCGACGGGTGATCGGTTCCCAGTTCCAGCGGCCGTCAACGCGGTACCATTGATAGCTGTGCTGGATGCGGGACAGGGTCCAACTGGCCCCGTCCAGATCGCGGCGCACCATGTCCGGCCCGATGGCGATTACCTCGAAGCGGGCCAACTCGGCCTCTTGCAAGGCACCGTCAAACAGCGGTTTGATGCCGATGCGCGGTCCGTCGGGCAGCAGCGGGCGGTTGATGCGGCGTTCCACCGGACGGGTAGAGGCATCGGCCATGCGCAGGGTCAGTTGCATGTCCAGCAATTGCGTGGTCGGCTCCATCACCGGCAGGGGCACGGCAAAAACCGCCGTGCCGCGGGCGTCGGTTATCACCTCGGAATCCAGTTGCTGATAGCCCTGAATGAACGGCTCGTCAGCCAGTCCGAACAGCACGCCGGGGAATTGGTCAGAGGTTCGCGACCGGTTCAGGGTAACATCACCCTTTACGGCCAGCCCTGCCGCCGGAGCGCCGTAAAGATAGCGTGCCTCGACCGAAACCATCGGCGCAAGCTGCGGGTCAACCGGCTGGTCGGGCAGGTTGATGTCGAAATCGATACGGTCGGGGGTGAAATCCTCTACCAGAAAACGCAGGCTGCGCAGGCTGGTATCATCGGGGTCGGCATGGATGCGCAGGGTCCAGGTGCCGCGCATGGCGCTTTGGGGCAGCGTCAGCCGATAGGCCCGCCCGCCCGCACCGGCATCGGGCAGCAACTCGCGCGCGTGCTCTACCCCGTCGGGGCGCGACACGATGACCGTCAGGGGCAGGCCCGACAGCGCATCAGCGCCCGAGTCGCGGGCAAGAATCGTGGCAAATACCGTTTCGCCCGGGCGATAGGCCCCGCGCTCGGTACTGGCGAAAATGTCGATGGGCAGCGGTGCGTTGCGCCCGTCAACCCCGCGATCCGACAGGTCGAACCCGGCCTCTTGCAGGTCAAGAAAGGCAAAATCGTTTTCGCCTTCGACCTGCACCATGGCCGGAGCCATGCCGCCGGTGCCCTGAGTATAGCCAACCGGAAAACGGGCATAGCCCTGCGCATTGGTCTGCACCTCGGCCAGCACCTCGTTATTGACCGCCAGCAGGCGCGTGGTAATGCCCGCGCGCGGTTGCGCATCGGAAAGCGAGCGGACAAATACATGCAGCCCGTCGGCGCCCAGCAGGGTTTCAACCCCCAGATCGGTAACGATAAACCACTGGGTCGCGGCGCTTTCCCAGTCGTTATCATCGCTGTTCACCACCCTTGCAGTCATCACATAGACGCCGGGTTCAAAACGCTGCACGGCCTCGCCAATCGGCAGGGCGGTGGTGACGTCGAGGTTCAGTTCCCGCCCGACCTCGCCAATACCCGACCAGACCGGCGCGCCATAACGCCGGGCAATATCCCCCTCGCCATAGCTGTCGAGCGACGCGCCAAGCACACCGTTTTCAATCAGGGTCAGCAGGTTGCGCGCGCCGACGCGATGAATGCGCAACTCCACCTCGTCGGTGTTGACTGAAACCACCGGAATCGCGGCACTTTCACCGGCGGGCAGCACATAGGCCCGCCCCAGAAACCGCACCGAAGGGTCGCGGTCGCGCACATAGACCGACATGTTGACCGAGGTAAACAGGGTCTCGCCGCTGGCGGCGGGCAGGCCGGAGCGAATGAACAGACCATAGGTTTTGCCATGCTCCACCCCTTCAATGCACAGTTGTTCACCCTCGGCCACAACAGGCAGATCGCCCGCATCCACCGAGATATAAGAGGCATAATCGACCCCGACCTCGACCAGCGGCTCGCTGAAATTCAGGCAAATGCGCGGGCGCTGCGCGTTGTTGTCGACCTGATGGTCCATAATGCGAAACCCGTACAGACCGATGGCCCGAACCAGCGCGGCCTGGGTGCCCGCATTGGGCGAGAGCTGTTGCGCCAACCGCAGCGCATCGATGGATTTACGGCCCTCGCGCCCCTGTTCAAGGATCTGCGCCAGATCAAACAGAATTTCCGCCTGTTCGATAGGGGTTCGGGCGCGCAGATAGGCGTTCACCGTCGCGTCACGCCTTAGCCGCTTCATGTTGCGCATGACCGCGCGCTCGTCACTTTGCACCAGATGCGCCAGACGGGCCAGATCAAACCACGCCTCGCTATCGTCCTGATAATTCAACGCGGTAGCATAATACTTGACCGCTTGCAGCAGATCGCCGCTATCTTGTGCACCGGCCCCCAACGCCAGCAGCAGGTTCAGGCCGTCCCCGTTCACCGGATAGGCCCGCCCCAGACCGGCGGCGCGGGTAAGGGCCAGGCGCAGATAGGAACCGGGCAGAAAGTCAAGCTCGGCGGCCCGAAGGGTGGCCAGTTGCACCAGATCGTCGGGCGTATCCAGAACCCGCATCGAGATGGCCCCGTCAAAAGGCGAGGATTCCCCGAAACCCGATTTCAGAAAACACGCGCTTTTGGTCTGGTTAAAGGTAAGCGCGGTGCAGGTCGCATCCGCCAAACAGGCATTGGTGCAAATTTCCTGCGTGGTATCGAAAATGGAGCGGATGTCGCTGCCAAAAAGATCGGTATTCTCGAACACCACCACGCGGCGTTCGGGGATCGGGGGTGTTTGGGCAACCAGAAAACCCGGTAGTAAAATCAAGGCAATAAACGAAAAAAACCAACGGCGAATCATCTTTTGATCCTTTGACAGTTAAACAATAGGCCAAGTCTAGCAGGTTTTCCTAATGAACTGTATACCTGCCTGGCGAATAGGGGCTGCTCTATGTTGATGGTAACCGGCATCAGGCATCATTGCCCCTTATACCCCTTTCAGGGGGGAGCGACGCTAAGTCGCGAGGGGCGGAACGCCCCCCTACCGCCCGCAGGGCGGCCCGGCCCAACGGGAGGAGGTGTTGTTCGTTTACGAACAACACCGAACGACGGGCGGGAGAAGCCCGGGGGGGGCGGTGTCTGCGCCCTTGAGCCTTACCGCGCCTTGCTGTATCGCAGGGGTGAACCAACAGGATGAACCGATGAAATTCCTCGACCTTACCAAAGTTTACATACGCTCCGGTTCGGGGGGCAAGGGGTGCATCAGTTTCCGACGCGAGGCCTATGTCGAATTCGGCGGCCCCGATGGCGGCGACGGTGGCGACGGCGGCGCGGTCTGGGTCGAGGCGGTGGACGGGCTGAACACGCTGATCGACTTTCGCTATCAGCAGCATTTCTTTGCGCAAAACGGGCAGGCCGGTATGGGGCGGCAGATGTCGGGCCATAACGGAGAGGACATCGTGCTGCGCGTACCCGTAGGCACCGAAGTTCTGGACGAGGACCAGCAGACCGTGCTGGCCGATCTGACCCGTCTGGGTCAGCGCGTACAACTGGCGGCAGGGGGGAATGGCGGCTGGGGTAACCTGCGTTTCAAATCCTCCACCAATCGCGCACCGCGTCGCGCCAATCCGGGCCAGGACGGGGTAGAGCGCACCATCTGGTTGCGCCTGAAACTGATCGCCGATGTGGGGTTGCTGGGCATGCCCAATGCGGGCAAATCGACCTTTCTGGCCGCCACTTCCAACGCGCGCCCCAAGATTGCCGATTACCCGTTCACCACCTTGCACCCCAATCTGGGGGTTGTGGGCATTGACAATGCCGAGCTGGTGATTGCCGATATTCCCGGGCTGATCGAAGGGGCTTCGGAAGGCACGGGGCTGGGCCACCGGTTTCTGGGCCATGTAGAGCGTTGTGCGGTATTGCTGCATCTGGTTGACGGCACTGCGGATGATGTGGCGGGCGACTTTCGGGTGATCTCCGGTGAATTGCAGAAATACGCCGCCGATCTGGCCGCGCGACCGCGTGTTGTGGTGCTGAACAAGATAGACGCGCTTACGGATGAGGACCGCGCCGAAAAACTGGCGGCGCTGGCCGAGGAGGCCGGGCAAAAGGTGTTCGAGATGTCCGCCGTCAGCGGCGCGGGCGTTCAGGATGTATTGCGGGCCTTGCGCGCAGTGGTGCTTGGTGCCAAACAAGAGCAGATCGAGGCCAAGACGGAACCCGGAACATGGCAACCTTAAGCAGCACAAAACGTATCGTGGTCAAAATCGGCTCGGCCCTGCTGGTCGAGGGCGGCGCGCTGCGCGAGGGGTGGTTGCGCTCGGTTGCCGATGACATTGCGGCGCTAAAGGCGCAGGGCAAGGATGTGATTGTGGTCTCGTCCGGCTCTATCGCGCTGGGGCGCGCGGTGGTGGGCATGGGGGCAGGGGCCTTGACGCTGGAACGGGCGCAGGCTGCGGCGGCCATCGGGCAGATCCGGCTGGCGCGGGCCTATCAAGAGGCGCTGATTCCACATGATATCGAAACTGCACAGGTGTTGTTGACACTGGAGGACAGCCAGAACCGGCGGCGATACCTGAACACCCGCGCCACGCTGAACGCCCTGCTGGAACTGGGCGTGGTGCCGATCGTCAATGAAAACGACACGGTGGCAACCGACGAAATCCGTTATGGCGACAATGACCGGCTGGGCGCGCAGGTGGCCTCGCTGACCGGTGCGGATGTGCTGGTATTGCTGTCGGATGTGGACGGTATTTATACCGCCGATCCGCGCCTTGCCGATGCCCGCCACATTCCGCAGGTGCCCGAAATCACCCCCGAGATAGAGGCCATGGCCGGTGATGCGGGCACCTCGGGGGCCAGTGGCGGCATGAAAACAAAGGTCATGGCGGCCAGAATTGCCATGGCGGGGGGCTGCGCGATGGTGATCGCCAAAGGTGCGCTTGACCACCCGTTGCAGGCCTTGCAGAACGGTGCGCGGTGCAGCTGGTTTACCCCGACAGGGTCGCCATCCTCGGCGCGCAAACGCTGGATACTGGCGATGAAGCCCAAAGGCACGTTGCGCATCGATGCGGGCGCGGCGCAGGCTTTGCAGCGCGGTATGTCGCTGTTATCTGCCGGTGTTGTGGCGGTCGAAGGCGCGTTCGAGCGCGGCGACCCGATAGAGATACTTACCCCCGACGGGGCGGTGTTTACCAAGGGGCTTGCCGGATACAGCGCGCCCGAAGCGGCGCTGCTGGCGGGGCATAAAAGCAGTGAAATAGAAGACATCCTCGGGTATCCGGGGCGCGCGGCGCTGGTGCATCGCGACGATATGGCGATTTAGGGGGACAGGATGGATATTCAGGCAACCATGCGGGACATCGGCCACAAGGCCAAGGCAGCAAGCGCCGAACTGGCTTTTGCCAGCGCGGAAGCAAAACGCGCGGCGCTGGAGGCCGCGGCGGATTGCATTGAAACCAGCGAGGCGCAGATTATTGCCGCCAATGGCAAGGATATGGCCTATGGCCGCGAAAAGGGGCTAAGCGACGCGATGATGGATCGCCTGATGCTCGACGGTCCGCGCGTGGCGGCGATTGCCTCGGGGTTGCGCGCCGTGGCGGCGCAGGATGATCCGGTTGGTGCGGTGCTGGCGGCGTGGGATATGCCCTCGGGGTTGCATATTGAACGGGTCTCGACGCCGCTTGGCGTGGTCGGGGTGATCTATGAAAGCCGCCCCAACGTGACGGCGGATGCGGGCGGGCTTTGCCTGAAATCGGGCAATGCCGCGATTTTGCGCGGTGGGTCCGAAAGCTTTCACAGCTCGGCGGCCATTCATGCCTGTCTGGTCGAAGGGCTGAAAGCGGCCGGTCTGCCCGAGGCGGCGATCCAGCTGGTGCCGACCCGCGACCGCGCGGCGGTTAGCGAAATGCTGACCATGACCGGTTCGATCGATGTGATCGTGCCGCGGGGTGGCAAGGGGCTGGTCGGGCTGGTCCAGCGCGAGGCCCGCGTGCCGGTTTTTGCCCATCTGGAGGGCATCTGCCACGTTTATGTGGACGCCGCCGCCGACCCCGACAAGGCACGTGCCATTGTGATGAATGCCAAATGCCGTCGCACCGGTATTTGCGGCTCGGCCGAAACCGTGCTGATCGATCAGGCGTTTTATGACCGCCACGCCGCGCCGTTCATCAACGACCTGCTGGCCGCCGGGGTCGAAGTGCGCGCCGATGGTTTGCTGTCGGAATTGCAGGGCACGATTCGCGCCAGGGCCGAGGATTTCGGGGTCGAGTACCTCGATAAAATCATTGCGGCCAAGCTGGTCAACGGGGTTGACGGCGCGATCGAGCATATCCGGCGGTTCGGTTCAGACCATACCGATGCGATTGTGACCGAGGATGCCGCCGCTGCAAAACGGTTCTTTGAACGGGTGGACAGCGCGATTGTGATGCACAATGCTTCGACCCAGTTTGCCGATGGCGGAGAATTCGGCATGGGTGCGGAAATCGGCATTGCTACGGGCAAAATGCACGCGCGCGGACCGGTGGGCGCGGCGCAATTGACCAGCTTTAAATACCTTGTGACCGGTGAGGGGACTATACGGACATAGGGTCAGGACCCTAATAAGGCGGGTGATAGCGGTCAAGCGCTCGCGCGCTGGTAAAGGGGATAAAACCAAGGGAGCGGGCGCGATTGATCGCGGCGCGGATATTGCGCGGTTTCAGCGTATAATCGACCGTAAACACTGCAACCCCGTTGGCGCGGGCGGTTTGCAGCGCGTCAATATAGGATTGGCTGGAAACATGCAGGGTGCTGTCGGGATAATCCCTGTATAATTGCAGGCAGGCCCGCGACAGGCTGTTTTCAAAGGCGCGGGTTTCGATGTCGTTATCCAGCGCGGGCAGCGGGCAATCACCGGGCGGGTGGTTATCGGCCGCGCCGTCAAACCAAACCTGTTCTTGCGCAAGCCCGTCGATAACCCGCGCATAGTGCCGGTCCGCGGCCAGTTCGGCGGCGTTCTGGGCGATCACCAGAAAGCCCGGCGATTCCGCACGTCCGGCCTGCGCAATAGCGCTGACAAAGCGGATCATCTCGCGGCGCGGATCCTTGCCAGATTGCCGCGCTGCGCGAATTACGGAGTCGTCCGAATAGGCCTCGACCCAGTCAAGATAAACCCCGTCAAACCCGACCCGCGCCAGATCGGCAACAAGCCCGCTTTGCCCCAGCCAGATGCGTTGCCAGTCCGGATGCCAGAAGGCAACGGGGTAATTGCCGTCCCACCCGTCCGGATCATTGGCGACAATCCACGCCGGCGCACCAACGCGCCAATCCGGTTGCCAATAGCGCCGCCATTCCTCGGCCTGACCGATATCGATATAGGCCAGCACCAGCCGGTTGCCTTGGTGCAAGCGCGCCAGTGTTTCGCGTATCGGGTAATCGAGGTTTTCTGCTTCGGTATAGATCGGCTCTATGACCACCATATCATAATCTGAATCGGCGATCTGCCGCAGCTTGCGCCCCTCCAGTTCAAACCCCAGATGATAATACCAGTGCTGCACCTGCGCCAGCCGCGCCGACCCGGGACCGGCAATGGCCGGCCACGCAAAAACCGCGAGCAGAATCAAAAAGAGGGGCCGAAGCCCCCCGTAGGGTGCGTGGTTTCCACGCACCGTCATGGATGGCCTAGCGCCGCCAGGTGCGTACCGGACCGCAATCCATATGCACAAAGTTGGAGCGCCCGTAATACCCGACGCCACCGGCGTTACACGCCTTTGCCGCCTGCGACATCTGGGTGATGCTGCGGCTGGACAGGCGCAAATCTGCCGCCATGCCACGAATATGATACGAATTGGTCGCCACACCGCTATTGCGCCGGGCCAGCATCGCGTTGGTCGCGGGGCTGCGATAGCCCGACAACATCAGATAAGGCTCGTCTGTTTCCATCAGACTATGCGCCGCCGCCATAATATCGACATTCTGGGGGGCGTAGGGGATTACAAGATTTTCGCGCCAGTCGCGCATGAAATGATTGATCTCGTTCATGGATTCAGGAATGTACTCCCCTTCGATCCAGTAAATGATATCAATCGTTTCCGATGTCCGCTGATTGCGCATAGAGATGCGTCGCACATCGCCTGCGCCCCGCAAAAAACCTGCTGCATTTGCATAAACCGGTGCCGCCGTTAATGCCGTTGCCGCAAAGGCACGCAAAATACCACGCCGTGAAACACTGCTTTTACCGCTATCCATCTAAGACCTGCCTGTCCCGCTTGAATTCCGGGGGCTTTTGCCCCGCCGCTTTTGTAGATATGTTAATCTCATAATACGAGCCACCAACCAAGAGTTTTTTTTGCAAATGGCGGAAATTTGCCGATTTTTGCCGATATTATAACAAACTTGTGTGTTTTTTGGCTAAGAGTAGCGTTTCATTTACAAAAAATGTGCCTATTATCACACTAAGCGCCGGAAAAGCGTCGGTAAAACCGTATTAGGGCTGGATGCAAATGGCCGTTTGGGGTAAATGCGCCGGAATTCGACAAAGTAATTGGAGAAAACGCCAATGAGTATTGATTTTAAGCACGCTGTTATTGCTGTCGCTTTTGCCTGTGTTTCTGCGGGGGGGGCGTATGCCCAGACCGTGCAGAATCCGATCATGGTCCTGCCCCCTTCGGCTGCGGCGCTTAGCCAGGCGCTGGAAGCCTCGGGCAGCACCGAACTTTATGCCTATTACGAAGAGAATGATTTTGCACCGATCTGGTCGCAGGACAATTCCGCCCGTATGCTGGCGCTGGTAACGGCGATCGAAAATGCCGGGCTTCAGGGTATTCCGTCCTCGCTTTATGATCTTCCGACGCTCGAATCCGCATGGGCCGCAGCCGATGATCCGCGCAGCAATGCGGAATTGGAGGTGCTGGCCGCCCGGACCTATATCGATTTTGTGACCGATGTAACCTCGGGCCTGCTGGAACCGCACGAGGTTTCGGAACTGATCAATATCACCCCGCATCGCCCCGAGGTCGCCGATCTGCTGGCCGCTGCGGCTGCCGATACCGGTACTGCGGCGCTTTATCAAAGCTTTGAGCCGACCACGCCCAGCTATGCCGCCCTGAAACAGGAACTGGCCAACCTTCAGGAAATGTTCGACAATGGCGATTTCGGCCCCAAAGTGCCCGAAGGCCGCACCCTGCGCCCGGGCCATAATAACAGCCGCGTGCTGGTCATGCGCGAACGTCTGCAGAACCTAGGCTATCCGGGGATCGAGGGTGATTCAACCGTTTATGACGCGGATCTGGTCGCGGCGGTCAAGCAGTTCCAGACCGATAACGCCCTGACCGCTGACGGCATTGTCGGGCCGCGCACCCTTCAGGCGCTGAACACCGACCCGTCGGTGCAAATGCAACAGGTTATTGTCAATCTGGAGCGTCGCCGCTGGCTGAACTATCCGCTTGGCGACCGGCACATTTTTGTCAACCAGGCATCGTTTTTTGCCTATGTCATGGATTACGACCTGCCAACGCTGGTGACGCGCGTCGTGGTGGGTAAACCCAGCGCCAAATACCAGACGCCTGAATTCGTTGACGAAATGACCCACATGATGGTCAATCCCAGCTGGAACGTGCCCGAAAGCATCGCCTCGCAGGAATACCTGCCGCAATTGCAGCGCGACCCGAGCGTGCTTGTCCGCCAGAACATCCGCATGATGGTACGCGGCACCGGCCAGTCGGTCGATGCGCGCCTGCTGGATATGAGCCAGTACTCGCAAAACAACTTTCCGTTTGTGCTGCGTCAGGCGCCGGGGCGGGGTAACGCGCTGGGTCGGGTAAAATTCATGTTCCCCAACCAGTATAACGTTTATCTGCACGATACCCCCTCCAAAAGCCTGTTCAACCGCGAAACCCGCGCCTATAGCCACGGTTGCGTGCGCGTCCAGCGCCCGTTTGATCTGGCCCATGTGCTTCTTGCCCCGCAAGAGGAAGACCCCGAAGCGGCGTTCCAGCGCTATCTGAATATGGGCAGCGAAACCCGTGTCGATCTGGAAACGCCGGTGCCGATTTATCTGACCTATCAGTCGGTGTTCCTGGACGAAGAAGGAAACCTGGCCTATCGGGTTGACGTCTATGGCCGCGACAAGGTTGTTTTTGACGCCCTGGCCGCCTTGGGGGTTACATTGCCCGAGGTTGAGAGCTAAAACCGCTTTGGGCGGCACCCATTCCCGGGGGCCGCTCAAGGGGACAATATGGCTTATACCGTTCAGGAAATTGCGGATGCTCTGGGGTTGCCCGCGGTCGGGGATACCGACCTGATGCTGGCTGGCCCCGCGCAACCCGCCGAGGCCGGTGCCGATGATCTGGCGCTGGCAATGGTTGACGGGTTTGCCCGTGACTTGCATCAAAGCGCCGCGCGGGCCGCCCTGATTGGCGAGGGGCAGGACTGGCGCGCGCTGGGGCTAAGCGCTGCGATTATCGCCCAAAGGCCCAAGGTGGCCATGTCAGGGGTGACGCAGCTTTTTGCATCGCAAATCCATGCACCGGCGGGCATTCACCCCAGTGCTATCGTTTCGGACAGCGCGCACATTGGCGACGGAGCCAGCATTGGCCCGTTTTGTGTGATCGAACCCGGGGCAAAGATAGGCCGCAACGCGCGGATCCTTTCGCATGTGTCCATCGGTGCCGATGCGGTGATTGGCGATGATGTGCTGTTGCATGCCGGTGTCAGAATTGGCGCGCGGGTCAGTATTGGCCAGCGGTTTATCGCCCAGCCCAATGCGGTTGTGGGCGGCGACGGGTTTTCCTTTGCCACGCCCGAACCGGGCGCGGTAGAGGCGGCGCGCAAGGGCCGCAATGCCGAACAGGCGCAACTGGCCGACAACGCCTTTTTGCGCACCCACTCGCTGGGTGCGGTTGAAATCGGGGATGATGTGGAACTGGGGGCAGGATCGACCATCGATCGGGGCACCATCAAGAATACCCGTATCGGCACCGGCACCAAAATCGACAATCTGGTGATGATTGGCCACAACGTCGCTGTTGGCAGGCACTGCCTTTTGTGTGCGCAAGTCGGGCTGGGGGGCAGCTCGGTGGTGGCGGACCATGTGGTGCTGGGCGGGCAGGTTGGCGTGGCGGATCATGTGCATATCGGCAGCAACGTGGTTGCGGCGGGCAAGTCGGGGATTTCGTCCAACGTTCCGGGCAACCGGTTTATTATGGGCAACCCCGCCTTTAAAATGGCCGCCAATGTCGAGAGCTACAAAGCCTATCGGCGCTTGCCGCAACTGGTTGCCAAACTGGAAAAACTGCAAAAACAGGTTTCCAAACTGGGCGCGGATGACTAGATCATGGGCACGGATCAAAGGGGGGCTGAAATGGTGCAGGTAAAAGACAAGGTGATCGACATTCTGGCGCAGCAGGCCATGCTTGACCCGGGCGATATCGCGCCGGATGCCAGCCTCGAATCGCTGGGCGTGGATTCGCTGGGGCTGGTTGAAATCGTGTTCGCCATAGAAGAGGAATTCGATATCCAGATCCCGTTCAACGCCAATGAACCCGATGCAAAAGAGTTCGATATTTCAAGCGTCGGGTCGATTGTCTCGGCCATAGAGGCCTTGGTTGCCGGTGGCTAGGCGGGTCGTCATTACCGGACAGGGCGCGATATCGGCGCTCGGGGTCGGGGTCGAGGCCAACCTGAAGGCGATGCGCAACGGCGAATGCGGTATCTCGGCGCTGGAATTTCGCGATGTCGAACGGCTGATGGTGCGGATTGGCGGCCAGATCAAACCCTATGACGAAACCCGCTTTTTTGACCGGCAACAGCTTGTCTTTTATGATAAATTCACCCAGTTGGCGCTGATATCCGCGGCCGAGGCCATGCAGGAATCGGGGCTGGAAATCACCGAACAGCTTGCACCGCGTAGCGGTGTTATTCTGGGCACCTCGGGCGGGGGGCTGCAAACGCAAGACGAAAATTTCCGCAAGGTGTACGAGGAAGGCAAGAACCGCGTGCATCCGTTCGTGGTGCCGCGCCTGATGAACAATGCCGCTGTTGGCCATGTTTCGATGCGCTATCACATCACCGGCCCCAGCTATACGGTTTCGACGGCTTGCGCCTCTTCCAACCACGCGATGGGGCAGGCCTTTCAACTGATCCGCGCCGGTGGTCTGGATGTGGCCCTAACGGGGGGCAGTGAATCGATGCTCAGCTTTGGCGGGATCAAAGCGTGGGAAGGGCTGCGGGTCATGTCACGCGACGGCTGCCGCCCGTTTTGCGCCACGCGCAACGGGATGGTGCAGGGCGAAGGCGCGGCGGTGTTTGTGTTCGAGGAATACCAGCATGCCCGTGCGCGCGGCGCACCTATTCTGGCCGAGGTGGTCGGCTTTGCCATGACCGCCGATGCGGGCGATATTGTCACCCCCGACCAGCAAGGCGCGGCCAGCGCTATGCAGGGGGCAATGAACGATGCAGGGCTGAATCCTGCCGATATCGGCTATATCAATGCGCACGGCACCGGTACCAAGGTCAATGACCGCACCGAGATCGCCGCGATTAAACAGGTGTTTGGTGATCACGCCCGCAAGTTGCGCCTGTCCTCGACCAAATCGATGCATGGCCACCTGATCGGCGGCACCGGCGCGGTGGAGTTGCTGGCCTGTATCATGGCGTTGCGCGAAGGGGTGGTTGCGCCGACCATCGGCCACAAACAGGCCGACCCGGAATGTGATCTGAACATCGTACCCAACGTTGCCCAGCAGCTTGACACCCAATATGTGCTAAGCAATTCCTTTGCATTCGGGGGCCTTAACGCGGTGTTGGCCCTTGCCAAAGCCCCCTGATTTTCTAAGGCACTAGCGGCCTTGCAGGTCGTCAAACGCGGCGGTAAAGCCCGACAGCGACAGGCTCGCGCGGATCGGGGCGTCGGCTGCGGTGATGGCGTAAATCTCTACATAGGCTTCGTTGCCGTTTTTCATCTCGTCAACCTGCGCGGCGGTCAGGCCAAAGCGCGCATAGCAACCTTTGGTGTCACACCAGCTATAGGGATAGGCGGCGGGAACCCCGTCATCTACGCCCATGGTCATGCCGCGGGTCAGCAGGGTCAGCAACGGTGTGATCACCACAACCCCCAACTGGGCTGCAGAGCCTTCGGGCAGTTTTTGCATGCTGACGCTGGCAATCTGGTTGCCCTCGGGGTCCTGGCCGGTCTGGGCCATGCGGCAATTCGCACCATCTTCGTTGCAATGAATTTCCCAGTCGCCATAAGTCGCAACAATACCGGCAAGCGCCTGCGCGGTCGGGAAAGCCTCGTCAGCCGAGGCCGCATCGTCTTGCGCATTGGCGGAAACGCCGGAAAAGGCAAGCAGCAAAGCAAAGGAGGAGGTGGTAAGTAAACGCATGTCTGACTTCTTTCATTATCGGGTGTGTGTTAACAAACTGGTGTCAGGAACGCGCCCGCAAGTCAAGTTTCCAGTTCGGCTTGCGCAGATTTTCGCCCGTTTTTTTGGCTGGTTTCCGCGGCCATTCCCCCTTATTCTGCTGTGAAACAGCTATCAAGGGATTAGGGCCATGACAACAGACCGGATTTTTGTGGGGGGCGGTGGCCCCGATTATGGTGATCCGCAATATCTGCTGATGAAGTACGCCAACCGGCATGGCATGATTGCCGGCGCGACCGGCACCGGTAAAACCGTGACCCTGCAGATATTGGCCGAGAGCTTTTCTAACGCCGGAGTTCCGGTGTTTCTGGCCGACGTCAAGGGCGACCTGTCGGGGCTGGCGGTGCCCGGTTCCACGACGCATAAACTGCATGAAAAACTGATCGCGCGCGCCAGTACCATCGGGTTTGACGATTACGCCTATCAGGCATTTCCGGTGGTGTTCTGGGATCTGTTCGGCGCCCAGGGCCACCCGATCCGCACGACGATTTCCGAGATGGGGCCGCTGTTGCTGTCGCGCCTGCTCGAATTGACCGAGCCGCAAGAAGGCATTCTGAACATCGCTTTTCGCATGGCGGACGAACAGGGGATGCTGCTGCTGGACCTGAAGGATTTGCAGGCGCTGCTGGTCTGGCTGGGCGAGAACGCCTCGGAAATCGGGCTGCGCTATGGCAATATTTCCAAGGCCTCGATCGGAGCGATCCAACGGCGGTTGCTGGTGTTGGAAAATCAGGGCGCCGAGAAGTTCTTTGGCGAACCGGCGCTGGCGCTGGATGATCTGATGCAGGTTGATGCGGACGGGCGCGGGCGGGTGAACATTCTGGCCGCTGACAAGTTGATGGGCTCTCCGCGCCTGTACGCGACCTTTCTGCTGTGGTTGTTGTCGGAACTGTTCGAGAACCTGCCCGAGGTCGGCGATCCGGACAAGCCCAAGCTGGTGTTCTTTTTTGATGAGGCGCACCTGTTGTTTGACGATGCGCCAAAGGCGCTGGTTGACAAGGTGGAACAGGTGGCGCGGCTGATCCGCTCCAAGGGGGTTGGCGTGTTTTTCATCAGCCAGAACCCCGACGATGTGCCCTCCGATATTCTGGGGCAATTGGGCAACCGTGTGCAGCACGCGCTTCGGGCCTATACGCCGCGCGACCAAAAGGCACTGCGCGGCGCTGCGGAAACCTTTCGGCCCAATCCTGCCTTCGATACCGAAACCGCCATTCGCGAGGTCGGAGTTGGAGAGGCCGTGGTGTCCTGTCTGGTGAAAAAGGGCGTGCCGTCGGTGGTGCAACGCACCCTGATCCGCCCGCCATCCTCGCGCCTTGGCCCGATCAACAAGACCGAGCGCGCCGCGGTGTTGCGCGATTCACCCATGGGCGGGGTCTATGACAAACCGGTGGATCGACGCAGCGCCTTCGAGGTGCTAAGCGCCCGCGCCAAACAAGCCGCCGAACCCGAAGCCGCCCCCGAAGCCGAACGCGAGTTTTCTTCGGCGCGACGCTATGGCAGCGGCTATACGCGCAAGGAACCGGAAAAGAAAAAACCCTCAAGGCGCTCGGATAGCGCTGGTGAAGCCTTCGTCAAATCGTTTTCCCGATCGTTCGGAACCCAGATCGGCGGTAAACTGGCGCGGGGCATACTGGGCGGGTTCTTTAAAGGCCTGTAACGGCAAGGGCGGAAATCAATTCCGAGGCGCTCCCGCACTCCAGCCGTTGGCTGGCTAAAGCCAGCCAACGACTTCCGTTTGAGCCGGGCCGTCTGCCTCTGCGGGGAGCCGCAAGCGGCCCCCCTTATCGGCAGAGCTTGTGCGGGCACAAGCAGGGGGCCAGCCCCCTCTGGCGCAAGCGCCATTCACCCCCAGGATATTTGGGAAAAGAAGATGGGAAGTGAATTTATTCTTCTTCAAGTACTCTCAGGGGGGAGCGACGCCAAGTCGCGAGGGGGCGGAACGCCCCCTACCGACCGCAGGTCGGCCCGGCCCAAAGGGAAGCCCTTGATTGCGTAAGCAATCAAGGGCTGGACTGCGGGAGGGCTCCGGTTTGGCAAGGTGCGGGATTAGCCGATTTTGCGAAGGCGCAGTCGGGTGATGCGGTTGTTTTCGCGGGTCAGTACTTCGAATCGCACGCCATCGAAGGAAAACACCTGACCTTCCTGCGGGATGATTTGCGCCTGATGGATCACCAGTCCGGCGACCGTATTGGCGTTTTCATCCGACAGGTCCCAGTCCACGGCGCGGTTGAGGTCGCGGATGGTCATGGAGCCGTCAACGATGATCGATCCGTCGGGCTCGCGCTCCAGTTCTATTTCGTCGGTATCGTGTTCGTCCGCGATTTCGCCAACAATTTCTTCCAGAATGTCTTCGAGCGTGATCAGCCCCTGCAAAGAGCCGTATTCATCGACCACCAGCGCAAAATGAGTTTTGCGGCGCAGGAATTCGTGCATCTGGTCGTCCAGGCTGGTGGTTTCGGGTACGAAATAGGGCGGCATGGCCACGTCCATGACATCGAAACCTTTCAGGTTGTTCATACCGTCCTTGGTGCCGCGCACCAGTTTATCCACCGCGCGCAGCAGGTCTTTGGCGTGGATCACGCCGATAATATTTTCCGGCTCGTCGCGAAAGATCGGAATGCGGGTGTGGCGGGATTGCAGGCATTTGGACAGGATCTCGCCCGGATCGGTATCGGCATCGATCATTTCGATATCGGAGCGGTGCAGCATGATTTCATCAATCTGGCGCAGTTTCAGGTCCAGCGCGCCAAGCAACCGGTCGCGGTCGTCTTTTTCCACCATGCCCTCGGAATGGTGCAGGCTGATGGCACCCTTGATTTCGTCATGCGCGGCCATAAAACTGGCATCCGGATCGGTTTTAACCCCGAGCGCCCGCAGGATCACCCGTACAATGGCGCGGATCACTCCGACAAAGGGCGACAGCACCGCCACGATCGGCGTAATAACCGGCGAGATAAAAGAAGCAGCGCGTTCGGGCGCGGTAATGGCATAGGTCTTGGGCAGCACCTCGGCAAAGATCAGCACCAGCAGGGTCATTACCAGCGTTGCCACCACCACACCATTAGCCCCGAACAGCACGGTAAACAGGCTGGTTGCCAGCGCGGTTGCCAGAATATTGACCAGATTGTTGCCCAGCAGCACAGAGCCGATCAGCCGTTCCTGATCGTCGGTCAGCGCCAGCGCGCGCCGCGCGCCACGCCGGTTTTTCTCGGCCATGGCATGCAGTTTGGCCCGATGCGCCGCCGTCAGGGCGGTTTCCGATCCGGAAAAGAACGCCGACATCAGCAAAAGCAGCAAAATCGCAAAGACCATCCCCCAATGGGTCGCATCCATGCCGGTTGTTGCGGCCTGGGTTACAGCTTGGGCGGTGTCGGGGGGCATTTTGTACGGGTCCTTTTGATGCGGGGGTTCCCCCCCCCGATATCACACCTTCAGGGCGCTTGTAACGGGTGTTTTTCCAGTACCAGCGATTTGAGCCGCTCGTCCAGCACATGGGTATAGATTTCGGTGGTAGAGATATCGGCATGCCCGAGCATGGTCTGGATGGCGCGCAGGTCGGCCCCGTGGGCCAGCAGGTGAGTGGCAAAGGCATGGCGCAGGCTGTGCGGAGAGACATGGCGCGGGTCCAGTCTGGCATTGGCCGCAAGGGTTTTGACCATGGTAAAAAACTGCGTCCGGTTCAGGTGGCCGGTTTTCGAATTGGCCGGAAACAGAAAGGCAGAGGTCTTGTCTTTGGCGGCCAGCATCGCGTCGCGCGCCGCCAGCCAGTCGTGCAAGGCGCGACGGGCAGGGCCGGAAAGTGGCACCATGCGTTCACGCCCGCCCTTGCCCTTGATCAGGATCATCTGCGGATCGCCCCGCGCCGCCTGCACCGGCAGGGATACCAACTCGCTGACCCGCAAACCGGTTGCGTAAAGCAGTTGCATCAGGCAGGTGGCGCGCAGGCGGTCGTTGCGGGTGCGCCCATAGGTCAGCGCCTGTGCCAGCAGGGCATCAACCTGCGCTTCGTCCAGGGTGGCGGGCAGGTGTTTTTGCGCGCCGGGGCCACGGATCAGGATGGCCGGATTATCCTCGCGCCAGCCCTCTTGCAGGGCAAAGCGGAACAATTGCCGGATAGAGGAAAGATGCCGCGCCCGGGTCGAAACCGCAAAGCCCGCCGCATCCAGCCCCAAAAGATAGCTTTCGATATCGGCGCGGGTTGCGGTGGCGGGGTCGGTAGCCGCACAAAAACGGGTCAGGTCGTTGTGATAGGCGTGCAGGGTGTTGTCGGCGATGTTCAACTCGGCCTGAATGGCCTCCAGAAAAACCGGAATCCACGGGTGGGTCGTCATGCCGGCTCCCGATCGATCAGCAGGATTTGCAGCGCAATGTTACGCGCCACTTGGTGCAGGCCCATCTGGTTCAACAGGAAAAGCCCCTGATGGATATCCTGCGGGTCGGCCTCTTGCCCTTTGGAAAGCAGGGTTGCGGCCTTGACGATAACCTCGCCCTGATTGCCCGATTTGATCAGGGTCATCATGGCATCCATGTTGCTGCGCGCCGGAGGCAGGCCGGCAAAACCGGAAAACACCGCGACAAGGCGCGGGTCGTCATAGGGCGGCAGGCCCAAAAGCGGCAGATTGCTGGCCAGAACGGTTGCAAGCTCCATGGTGGGGTTGTCCTCGGTATCGTCATCGAGCCACGCCGATATCGGCGCACCGGCAAGCAACAGCAACCGGCGGATCCGGTGGGCAACCGGGGCAAGGGTGGCGTCGCGCGGATAATGGGCCAGCGCATTGGCGTATTCCTCGGCCAGCGGCACCAGCAGGTTTGCGTCGGAAAAGGCGACATAGGCGGTTTCAAGCGCGTCAACAAGGGTGGTGCTGTCTTGCTCGACCAGCGCGCGGTCCAGGTTCTGCACCGCCTCGGCGCGCCCCCATATCCCGCCGGACGAGGCCGCGCGCCCGCCCCGATAGGCGGCAAACAGCAAGGTAGAGGGAATCGCCCCCGACTGCACCAGCTTTTCGGCCGCGAGCATGCGCAGGCGCGGTGGTGCCCGCAACCCCAGATCGACATTCAGAAACGCCAGCGGCAGGCCCGAATTCGGCCGCGACATGCCCAGCGATTCGCGCAGGAAAAAATCGACAACGCCCAGCGGTTCGGGAATTTCGGGTTCG
>JALXER010000132.1 GCA_027069385.1 Paracoccaceae bacterium | reverse complement strand
GTGTAGCTCCAGAACCGAACGCAGTGAGGCCATGGTGTCGCAACGCGTTTTGAAACTTGTTTCAAAACGCCCCCCCCTTCCCGAAAGCGGAACCAGCAGGCGGGCGGGTTTGGGTTAGCGGATGCGCTGGTCGTTCTCGTCGAACCGGAACAGGGCTTCGGGGGCATAATTCAGGCGGATATTGGCGCCGATTTCGTAATCGGTCTGGCCCATATAGCGCACGGTTACCAACGTTTCGCCCACGGTTACATAGACGTTGGTATCGGCCCCCAGATGCTCCAGATGGCTGACCACCCCGGCAATCGGGCCTTCGGTGCCGATGGTGATCATCTCGGGGCGCAACCCGATGGTTTTGGCGCTGTCACCAACGGCGGCCCCGGGCAGGAAATTCATCGCCGGAGAGCCGATAAACCCGGCCACGAACAGGTTGTCGGGGTCATTATACAGGTCCATCGGTGCGCCGATCTGTTCGACCCGCCCATCGCGCAGCACCACGATTTTGTCGGCAAGGGTCATCGCCTCTACCTGATCGTGGGTCACATAGACAATCGTGGTGCCCAGCTTGCGGTGCAACTCGGCGATTTCGAGGCGCGTATTGACCCGCAGCGCCGCATCGAGGTTTGACAGCGGTTCGTCAAACAGGAACAGGTCGGGGTTGCGCACAATCGCACGGCCAATCGCCACCCGCTGGCGCTGCCCGCCCGACAGTTCGGCCGGTCGCCGGTCCAGATACTCGACCAGTTCCAGCATTTGTGCGGCCATATCCACCCGCTCGGTGATCACGCTTTGCGCCTCTTTGGCCTGCTTCAGGCCAAGCGATATATTGTTGCGCACCGTCAGATGCGGGTAGAGCGCATAGGTCTGGAATACCATGGCAATGCCGCGCTTGCTGCTTGGCAGCGTATTGACCCGTTTGCCCGCAATCAACACATCGCCCGCGGTCGCGTCCTCCAACCCGGCGATAATGCGCAGCAAGGTGGATTTGCCACAACCCGACGGGCCGACGAAAATCACGAACTCGCCATCCTCTACATCGATGTTGATATCGTGCAGCACCTTGACCTTGCCAAAGGCTTTGTCGACGTTTTTCAGTACTAAGGAACCCATGTTCTTCCCCTTACAGGTCTACGGGCTGGCCGGAACGGATGCTTTGATCCGCCGCCAGACAAATGGATAGGGATTGAACCGCGTCGGCCATATGGCGACCCAGATCGATGTTGTTCAGAATGGCATCGGCCACAAATGCCGCCTGCGCATTGCATAATGCCTGATGCCCCGGCTCATCCGGGAGAGAGATGAGCCGGTCACCGTTTTGCACGTCATGCACCCGCAGCGTGCCTACCTTTGTGTGACTGTCGATATCCGCTGAATCGCCGATCCCCTCTTCCACGATCGACACCGCACCGGCGGGCGAAATCACGTCTTTGACGAAATACGCGGTTTGCGAGATCATCGGCCCCCAGCCGGCCTCGTACCAGCCGACCGAGCCATCATCGAATACCACCTGAAAATGGCCGTAATTATACATATCCGCGTCGATCTCGGCCGACAGACGCGCACCCATGCCGCGCACCTGCACCGGCTTGCCGTCGGTAATCTGGCACATGACATCGACATAATGCACCCCGCAATCCACAATCGGAGAAGTGCTGAGCATCAGGTTTTTATGCACCTGCCACGCAGCGCCGGTGCTTTGCTGGTTCAGGTTCATGCGAAACACATACGGCCCGCCAAGCTGGCGCGATTGCGCGATCAGCTGTTGCCAGCTTGGATGGTGGCGCAGGATATAGCCCACCACCAGCTTGCGGCCGGTTTCTTGCGCGGTGTTTACCACCCGCTGCGCATCCGAGGCCGTGGTTGCCAGCGGCTTTTCCACGAACACATGCGCCCCTGCCTGCATGGCGGCTATGGCATATTCGGCGTGGCTGTCGGTATAGGTTGCGATCGACACCATGTCGGGGCTGCTGGCCGCCAGCGCATCGTGAAAATCGGCAAAACCCGGATATCCGGCCAGTTCCGGTGGCAGCTTTGCCGCCGAGCGGTTCACCAGCCCGGCGATTTCGAAACGCGGATCAAGGTGATAGGCCAGCGCGTGGCTGCGCCCCATATTGCCCAGCCCTGCCACCAGTACCCGGATCATTTGACCGCACCGGATGTAATCCCGCGGATCAGCTGTTTGGAGAAGATGATATACAGGATCACCACGGGCAGAATAGCCATGCTCAACCCCGACAGCACCGCGTTCCAGTCGGTCACAAACTGCCCGATGAACACCTGTGATCCCAGCGTCAGGGTCTTGGTCGATTCACCATTGGCAAGGATCAGCGGGAACCACAGGTCGTTCCAGATCGGAATCATGTTGAACACCGCCACCGTAGCCATGGCAGGGCGCACCAACGGCAAGACCAGCACGAAAAAGATCTTGTATTCCGACAGCCCGTCAATGCGCCCCGCGTCTTTCAGGTCGGCCGAGACCTGCCGCATGAACTCCGACAGGATAAACACCGCCAACGGCAAGCCCGAGGCCGTGTAGACCAGTATCAGCGCGGACAAGGTGTTGATCAGGCCGCTTGCTACCATAATCTGCAAAATCGCCACGGTGCCCAGCCGGATCGGAATCATGATCCCCAGCGCCAGATAAAGCCCCATCAGGGTATTGCCCTTGAACCGGTACTCCGACAAGGCAAATGCCGCCATCGCCCCGAATAGCAGGATAAAGAACAGCGATACCACCGTCACGATCAGCGAGTTCTGGAAGTAGAGCATATAATCGCCCTGCTTGAACACGGTGGCATAGCCTTCAACGCTAAAGGTGCTGGAATCCGGAAAGGCCAGCGGATGCCGGAAAATCCCCTTGCGGGTTTTGAAGCTGTTCAGAATGATCACAAACACCGGAAACAGCGCGATCACGGTATAGATGATCAGCACCGAATGGGCGGCGATGATATTCAGCGGGTTGTGTTTGACCTTGTTCATCATCGCCCCCTAGAACTGATAGCGCCGCATGCGCGACTGAATGGCAAACAGATAGAACGAAACCCCGGCCAGAATGATGCCGAACATCACCACCGACAGGGCCGCGCCCATGTTGATATCGCCAATCTGGGTCTGGAAGCCAAAGAAGGTACGATAGAGCAGCGAGCCAAGCACATCGGTCGAATAGTTCGGCCCGGCCAGCCCGCCCTGCGTGGTATAGATCAGGTCGAAGGAATTGAAATTCCCGACAAAGGTCAGAATAGAAATAATCCCGATGCTCGGCCAGATCAGCGGCAGCTTGATTTTCAGAAAGGCCGACATGCCGGTCAGGCCGTCAATCTCGGCGGCCTCCAGCACCTCGTCGGGGATCGACAGCAGCGAGGCATAGATCAGCATCATCGGGATGCCGACAAACTGCCAGACAGATATCAGCGCCAGGGTGGTCAGCGCGGTGCTTTCCAGCCCCAGATAGGGCGCAAACAGCGATTTCAGGCCGACCATATCCAGCAGGTCGGGCGCAATGCCCCAGATCGGCGACAGGATCAGCTTCCATGCGAAACCGACGATCACAAAGGACAGGATGGTCGGAATAAAAAACGCGGTGCGAAAAAACGCGCTGAACCGAACCACCTTTGACGACAGAATCGCCGCCAGCATGATACCGACCGGGTTTTGCACCAGCATGTTGATGAAAAAGAACCATGTGTTGTTTTTCAGCGCATTCCAAAAGCTCTCGGCCCAGCGCTCGTTAAAAAACAGGGTTCGGAAATTATCGAGACCAACAAACACCTGTTGCTGGTCCACCTTGTCGAACAAGGATAGTTGAAGGGTGCCAAAAAGCGGAAAAATCATCAGCGCCGAATAGACCAGCACCGCCGGTGCCAGAAATATCGCGATATGCCACCGTTTCTTTTTCTTTTCCATGGCACCCTCCTGTTTTCAGGTACGAAAGGGCCGGTGTCTCCACCGGCCCGATGCGTGGATTATTGTTGCGGTGCGTACCAGCTGGCCAGCGCATCCTGAAGCTGCTGCGAGGCCTCTTCGGGGGTCTGGACGCCACGGATGACATTTACCGAGGTCTGCCAGTATTCGGTGGCAAGGCCCGGGGTGCCGCGCGACAGGATCTGGTGGAACGGACGCAGCGAGGAATGACAGGTCTTGCGCCAGTCCACGATTTCCTGTGCCAGCGGGTCTTCCATCATCACATCATGGTTCGACAGCGAGAAAAAGCCCGGCAGCGAGTTGGCGTAAAGATTGGCAAACTCGGAGGAAGCGACCCAGTCAAGGAACACCTTGGCTTCGTCGGGATGGGGCGACGCGGCGTTCAGGCCAACGGCGATATCCACCTGATCCGAGATATAGCAATCGTCACCGGCATTCTCGACCGGCGGATAGAATGCGCCCATCTCGAAATCGGCCTGAGCGTTAAAGCCCGACAATTCCCACGAACCGGCGGGGTAAATCGCGGCGCGGCCAAGGGTGAACAGGTTCTGGCTGTCCGGATAGGACTGGGCTTCGTAACCGTCACCCATATAGGCGCCCCAGCGGGCCAGTTGGCGGTGTGCTTCGACCCAGCCACCGTCGGTCAGCTTCATGGTGCCGGCAATCACGCCCAGACGGCCTTCTTCGCCTTTCCAGTAATTCGGGCCGATATTGGCATAGCCCATGGTGGCGGCTTCCCACTGGTCGGCTGTCCCCATGGCCAGCGGAATATAGTTGCCATCCTCTTTGATCTTGTCCAGCACGGCAAAGAATTCCTCGACCGTGGCGGGCACTTCGACACCGACCTCGTCAAAGGCTTCCTTGTTATAGATGAACCCGTGGATCACCGAAGCCATAGGCATGCAATAGGTGGCCGAACCGTCATCGGTGGTCCAGCCCGAACGGGCCACATCGCCAAAGTTGGACATGCCTTCCATATCGGTCAGATCGGCCAGATAGCCCGCATCATACAGCGTCAGCGACCCGTCAAACGGGCGGCAGGTGATCAGGTCACCGGCAGTGCCGCCTTCCAGCTTGGCGTTCAGCGCGGCGTTATACTGCGCCGGTGCGGTGGGGGCAAATATCACATGGATATCGGGATGCTCGGCCTCGAATGCCGGAATGATTTTGTCCTGCCAGATGGTCAGGTCGTCATTGCGCCAGCTTTCGATGGTCAGGGTCACGCCCTGCGCAAGCGCAGCGCTACCCAGAAACGAGGATGCCAGCAAAGCGCTGACGATAAGTTTGGTTTTCATTGTCTTCTCCCTTGAATGCGCAAAAGCGCGGTTTTGTTTCGGATCTCAGCCCGAAGATATCATTGAAATGGCAGCGCGCATGTTCTGCGCTGCCGCATCGAGATAGGTTTTAGCCTCGGCGCGGTCCTTGGCGCCGTTGGTAATCAGAATGGCCTCTTTTACCGCCCAATCGGCCCGCAACAGGTTGTCATGCGCGGTTTCCCGGTCGCAACCGGTGATTTGCATCACGATGCCCTCGGCCCGTTTCCTGAGCTTGATATTGCTGGTCGCCACATTGACCATCAGCCCGTTCATCACATGGCCCAGCTTGATGCCCATCAGCGTTGACATCAGGTTCAGCGCGATCTTTTGCGCGGTTCCGGCCCCCAGTCGGGTAGAGCCGGCGATGACTTCGGGCGGGGTGTCCAACAGTACCGGAATATCCGATCCCTCCAAAAGCAACGTATCCGGATTGTTGGACACCCCTATGGTTACCGCGCCGCGTTCGCGCGCGATATCCATAATGACATTGGGGTAAATGGTGTTGCCGCTGGCGGCCATGCAGATCACGCAATCCTTGGGGCCGATCACCTGCGCGGCCTCGCGAGCCTCGTCAGCGTCATCTTCGGCCCCTTCCTTGGGCACGGTCATGTTTTCAAACCCGCCAGCCCGCAAAATGTGGATACGCGTGGCAGGCACGCCAAAAGTCGGCGGAATCTCCAACCCGTCAGCCAGACACTGAAGGCCGGAGCTCCCTGCCGCCGCGTAAACAATATTGCCGCCCGAGCGAATCGCTTCGGTCATGGCCTCGGCACCTTTTTCCAGCGCCGGAATCGCCTTGCCCACCGCCGCAACCGCAGCAGCCTGCCCGTCATGCAGGATGGTCAGTATCTGCGCGCCGTTCAGGGTGTCCAACCCCTCGGCCAACGCATGGGTTTGCTCGGTCTGCAAGTGTTTCATTCGATTCCTTTACGTTTCCCCTTCCATTAATGCCAAATTAATACCATCTGTCCAGCTTTTTTTAACAAAATGGCGAAAAGCGTAGAAATTTCTTTTATATCGTGCATTGGTATTATATAGGTATCCCTATGACAACGAGCGATGAAACCTACATCATAGCGGTGGACGGCGGTGGCAGCACCTGCCGGGCGGTGGTTTCGACCCGCGCCGGACATATTATCGGCAGCGCCAGGGGCGGGCCTGCCAATCTGGGCACCTGCTTTGCCACAACCCTGCTTTCGGTCAAAGATACCGTCGCGCGCGCCTATCAGGCAGCGGGGCTGCCGGTTGACCGGATCGGTTCGGATTTCGGAATTCTGGGGCTGGCCGGGGCCTCGGTCGGGGATCGTGCCCGCCGGTTCAAAACCCATATGGCCTTTGGCAAAACCATCGTGACCACCGATCGCGAAATCACCGTTCAGGGTGCGCTTGGCGACGGGGACGGCACCGTGGCGCTTGTCGGGACCGGTTCGTTTTTCGTAAACCGTCGGGGCGGCAAAACCCGCAAGATCGGCGGTTGG
>JALXER010000131.1 GCA_027069385.1 Paracoccaceae bacterium | reverse complement strand
GGGGGGAATTGCCCGTTTACGGGCAAGGGGGGCGTGAACGCCCCCGCATGGGGTTTACCCCATGCCCGGTTGATGAGGGGGGCCGCTTGCGGCTCCCCGAAGAGACCGGAGGCCCGGGAGTGCTACCCTAGCATTCAGGCACGTTCACCGCCAAACCGCCTTGCGAGGTTTCCTTGTACCGGCTGTCCATATCTCGCCCGGTCTGGCGCATGGTTTCAACGCAGGCATCCAGGCTGACCAGATGCGCCCCGTCTCCGCGCAGCGCCAGCGAGGCCGCCGCGACCGCCTTGATCGCGCCCAGCCCGTTGCGCTCGATACAAGGGGCCTGCACCAGCCCTTTTACCGGATCGCAGGTCATGCCCAGATGGTGCTCCAACGCAATCTCGGCCGCATTCTCGATCTGCGCCGCATTACCGCCCAGCACCGCGCACAGCCCCGCCGCCGCCATGGCCGCCGCCGAGCCGATCTCTCCCTGACAGCCCACTTCGGCCCCCGAAATCGAGGCATTCGCCTTGATCAGCCCGCCAATTGCCGCCGCGGTCAGCAGGAAATCCTCTATCCGGTCGGCCCGAGCGCCCGGCACATGGTCCAGATAATAGCGCAGCGTGGCCGGCACCACCCCCGAGGCACCGTTGGTTGGCGCGGTCACCACCTGCCCACCGGCGGCGTTGACCTCGTTCACCGCCATGGCATAGACCGAAATCCAGTCATTGATCGAGTGCGGCGCGCTCAGGTTCTGGCCGCGCTCGCGCTGCAACGCCTCGTGTATCCCCTTGGCACGACGCCGGAATTCCAGCCCGCCGGGCAACACGCCGCCCGTCTCCAGCCCCAGGTCAATGCAGGTATTCATTACCTGCCACACCCGCGCCAGCCCCGCCTTTAGCGCCCCCTGCCCCATATGGTGCAATTCGTTGGCCCGCTTCATCTGCGCGATCGATTTACCGCTTTTCCGCGCCATTTCCAGCATCTCGGCCGAGGTGCGAAACGGGTATGGCGCGCTTGGTTCCTCGGCCACCACGTCGTTATCGGCCATCTCGGCCGCGGTCATCACAAACCCGCCGCCGGTGGAATAGTATACCTCTTGCGCATACAGGTTCCAGTCGCTGTCATAGGCCGACAGAATCATCCCGTTGGCATGCAGAGGCAATACCTTGTCATAGTCAAACACCAGATCCTGCGAGGGCGCAAAGGAAAGCACCGGCAGGCCCGGCGGCGTAATCTGCCCCGTTGCCTGAATGTCGGACAGGGTTTGTTCGGCCCGCTCGGGGTCGTAATCCAGCGGCGTAAACCCCGCCAGCCCCAGAATAACCGCGCGGTCGGTGGCGTGCCCCTTGCCGGTAAAGGCCAGCGAGCCATGCAGCGAACAGCCCAGCCCCGCCGGTTTGATCCGGTGCTCCTGCAAGGTCTCCAGAAACATGCCCGCAGCCGTCATCGGCCCCATGGTGTGGGAGGAGGACGGACCAACGCCGACCTTGAAGATTTCAAATATGCTCAGAAACATGGAAACTGCCCTCATTAACCGGCCCTGAATGCGCCATCAGGGCGGTTTGTGAAAGTCCATAAACGACATTTCGCAGCCGTTTCAGCGGTCTTTGCCCGCAGATTTTCACAAAGGGCGACGAATTCGCCCTTACTGCCTGCGCGGATTGCCCGTATAAGAAAGCCAACAAAGTTTACAGGGTGGATCAAGGTATGGAATTCTCTCCGATTGACAAAGCAAAATTCGTCGCGGCCAAGCGGGCGGTCGATTTTGTCGAAGACGGCATGCGGGTTGGTCTGGGGACGGGGTCCACGGCGGCATGGATGGTGAAAATGCTGGGCGAACTGGTCCGCGACGAGGGGCTGAAATTCCGTGCTGTGCCAACCTCGGAGCGCACGGCGCAACTGGCGCGCGAGGTCGGGATTGATGTCTATACGC
>JALXER010000130.1 GCA_027069385.1 Paracoccaceae bacterium | reverse complement strand
GCTCAGACGCCATACACCGCCTCGTTACCAATCTTCGCCAAGGCCGGTGACGAGGCAACATTAACAGATCAGAGATACAGAAGGCCCAGGACCTATTAATCCTGCCGACGGTAGCCGCGGAGGAATAGATTCTGACCCTGGGGCGTAGACCTAATGCCCCGGCTGATCCAGCCGGTCCAGCAGCGAGCGGCCACCGTCAACGGTCACGATCTGGCCGGTCATGAAGCTGGCGCAGTCCGAGGCCAGAAACAGCGCCACTTCGCCCGCCTCGGCGGCCTCGCCAATGCGACCCATCGGCGTTGCGTTGATGATTTTCTCGCGCAGATCCTCGTTATCGCCAAGGGTTTCGAGCAGGCTGCCGCTCATGATACTGCCCAGCGCCACCGCGTTGACCCGTATCCCGTGTTTGGCAAAAGCAACCGCCAGCGAACGGGTCATCTGGTCCAGCGCCGCGCTGGCAATCGAAAACGACACCAGTTCGGGCAGGGTCTGGCGCGCGGCGATCGAGCTTAGATTGACAATCGCCCCGATTTCCTCGGTCGGTTCGCGGTCTTTGGCCTGCTGGATCATCCGCCGCGCCACTGCCTGGCTTAGGCGCAGGCTAACCGTGACATTCTGGTGCATCATCGCGTCAAACCCGTCATCGCCGCTGTCCAGCGGGTCACTGGTGATGACCTGCCGACTGGCATTGACCAGCACATCAACCCGATCAAAATGATCGATGGTCATGGCTATCAGATTGTTAATGCTCAACTTTTCCCTAAGGTCACAGGAATAGGCCTGCGCCTGCCCGCCGCTGGCGGTCATGGCTTCTACCTCGGTCTGAAGCTTTTCCTCGTCCATATCGGCAAGCACAACCCGCGCGCCGTTTTGCACAAACAGCCGCGCAATAGCCAGCCCGACCCCGTTGGCCGCTCCGGTAACGATTACTGATTTTCCCGCAACTGATGCAGCCATCTGGCCCTCTTTGATTCTTTGACGTTTGGCCACATTGTTAACAAATCCCGACGAAATTTCGACAAGATTCGCCAAGCATGGCGGATTTAGCGCGGGGATGTGGCCGAAAACAGCTTGAAACCGCTGGTTTCCTGCACCGTTTTAACCGATTTGAAGCGCTCGGACAGGGTGGCTTCGTAAGGCAGGTGCCGGTTGGCGACCAGTAACAGGCGCCCCTTGCGCCGTAGCGACGCGGCCGCACGGGTGATAAAATCCACCCCGATCCGCGAATCGGCGTCGCGCGAATGGTGGAATGGCGGGTTGCAGATGATCGCATCAAACGGGTCGGCGGGCGCGGCCATGGTCTGGATATCGGCCCAGACAAAACCGGCGCGCGGGTCGGGCACGTTCAGTCTGGCCGCTTGCAGGGCGTGGTAATCGGCCTCGAACAGGTCCAGACGGGTAATTTCGGGGTTCTGCGCCAGCGCCATATACGCCAGCCACCCCCAGCCCGCGCCAAAATCGGCAACCCGACCGGTCAGCCCTTGCAGTTGCGGGGCGAGCAGTGCGCTCCCCCGATCTATCCTATCAGCCGAGAACATCCCCGGTGCCGTGATAAAACCGGCGCTGTTTTTACCGGCCTCACCCTGCTTTTCCCAGTCGGGAAAACTCGCGCCCGCCTGAAACCAGAACACCTTGCCATGGGATTTGGAAATCGTGCCCGCTATCGCACAATGCCGCTTGACCTGCTTTAGCACGCTTTCGATTCCGTCGGTTTTCGCCCCGTCCACCAGCACGACCCCGTCGGTAATCCGGCTGGCCCGCGCGATATTGGCAAGGGATTCTTGCTTGGAGCGGGTCAGGAAAACCAGCGTCAGCGCATGGCGTTTATCGCTGCGCGGCACCACGTTGAAACCGGCATGCTGCAAGCGGTCGGAAACCACCTTGAACCCCTGTTCCAGCACCAGACCGGCGCGCGGCAACTCCGCCAAGCCATCCGGGCCATTGGGGCGAATAACCAGCATATCCTGCGCGGGCAGCGCCACATCCCCTTGTTGAAAGGGCATCAGAAAACGGGTTTGTCTGGCCATGTCGGCTACTCTTTTTCCATGGTGCATTGCAACGGGTGCTGGTTTTGTCGCGCATAATCCATCACCTGCATCACCTTGGTTTCGGCGATTTCATGCGAGAACACCCCGACGACGGCCAGCCCTTTCATATGCACGGTCAGCATCACCGATTGCGCGGCCTCCAGCCCCATGCCGAAAAAACGCTCGAGAATATGCACAACGAACTCCATCGGAGTGTAATCGTCGTTTAACAACAACACCTTGTACATCGGCGGTTTTTGGGTCTTTTCCTTGGGGCGCACCAGAATAGCAGCCCCGTTTTCCGGGTCGTCATCATCTGCCGAAAGGCGTGGAAAGGGATGTTTGCTCATGGTCACGTCACAGGCCCGATTGTTGTGTGCCCTGTTATATACGTCAAGACCGCGCAAGAAAAAAGGGGGCATAGGCCCCCTTGGTTCATCAATTTTTGCGGCGCTTAATGCGCAAGGTTTTTCATTTTCTCGGCGACCGCGGTCATCTGGGCGTTCAGCGGAGCGCCGGCTTTCTGGGCAACGTTGCTAAAGCTTTCACCGAACTTCATGGCCTGCGCGGCAAAGCCTTCAAAGGCAGCCGAGGCAAAGGCAGTCTGTTTTTCGATCATTTCCTGAACGGTTTTGGACTGCGCAATCTCGGTTGCAGCTTTTAGCGTGTCATCGAAAGATTTTTTCGAATAGGCGGCGATGTCGCTGTTCAGGCTTTCAGCCGCTTTTACAACGATCTGCGATGATTCGACCATGGCGTCCAGCGCCTCCTGACCGATGGTTTTGGCCTGTTCAAAGCCTTCACCAATTTTTTCGGCCTGATCGTTCAGGGTTTTCTGTGCGTCTGCGGCAAAATCTTTAGCGGCGGTCTGTGCGGATTTCTTGGCGGCCATGATTGGCTCCTTTAGCGGGGGGTTATACTTTCGAACCCATATATAGGGGTTATGTTGCACTGCGTCAAGGACTATGCCGCACTGCAACATAACTAAAAGTGTTACATGAATAACACGACTTCAACCATTGAAAAATAAGTGTTTTATCTGGAATGAAATTCGTGCTAAGCAAGGGCAATAATAATAAGACACCAAAAAATTGGGTCTTGAGGCAAATCGAGCATTCGGGCGAATTTCGATGTTTAAATATTTGATACGCGGGGGGATCCTCGCGGTGATGGTTCTGTTGGGCGCGGCGGTTGCACAGGCGGCACCCTATGCGGCCCTTGTGATGGATGCACGCACCGGCGAGGTTTTGCACGCCAGAAATGCCGACGCGCGGTTGCATCCGGCGTCGCTGACCAAAATGATGACCCTGTATATTGTGTTTGCCGAGATCAAGGCCGGGCGAATGTCGCTGGACCAGATGGTGACCATCTCGGCCAATGCGGCAGCCGAACCGCCCAGCCATCTTGGCTTGCGCGCCGGTCAACGCATTGCGCTGCGCTATCTGATCCGCGCCGCCGCGATCAAATCGGCCAATGACGCGGCAACCGCACTGGGAGAGGCGGTTTCGGGGTCGGAATCGCGCTTTGCCAGCTATATGAACGAAGTCGCCGCGATGATGGGCATGCATAATACCCATTTTGTCAACGCGCACGGGCTGACCGCAACGGGGCATTATTCGTCGGCGCGCGATATGGCAATTCTGGGGCGGCGCCTGTTCTATGATCACCCTGAATACTACAACCTGTTCAGTCGGCTTTCCGCAAATGCGGGTATTGCCACGGTGCGCCATACCAACCGGCGGTTTCTGAATGATTACGAGGGTGCCGACGGGATCAAAACCGGCTTCACCAACGCATCGGGGTATAACCTTGTGGCCTCGGCACGCCACGGGGGCAAGCGGTTGATCGCGGTGGTGTTTGGCGGTCGCTCTACGGTGACGCGCAACAATCGGGTGGCCGAACTGCTGGATATGGGCTTTGGCATGGTGCCCGAGCGTGCGGCCGTGGTGCCTCTGCCCCCGATTTACCTGAACGGCCACGGCGCGCGGCGCGGCTCAGGGGTTGTGCGGTTTGTGGAACGTCCGGTTTTGCGCCCCTTCCCGGGGGAAAACCAAATTGCCGATTCGATTAACGAGGCCCTGCAGCTTGCGCAGGTAGAAGCACTGGTAGACGAAATCGCAACGCAGGAACAAACCGACATGGTGGCGCGGCTAAGCACCGAAGTTCCACCGATGCAGCGCCCGATCCGGCGGCCGTTTCTGGGTAATTCGGTTGCGCTTGAAGCGGTGGCACCCGAACCCGAGATGGCCGCCACCACGCGGGTAACCGCCCTTTCGGGTGGGGGCAATTATGCGGTGCAGGTCGGGGCTTTCCGGCTGCGCGGACAAGCCGAAAGGCTGCTAATCCAGACCGCGCTGGTTGACCTTGAATCCTTTGGTGATGCCCGCCAAAGCATTGAGCCCGCGATGATCCAAGGAGTTTCGATGTATCAGGCCCGCTTTGTCGGGATGAGCGCCGACACAGCCGAAAAAGCCTGCGCGCGCTTGCAGGCCCTGCAATCGGATTGCACGATTATCGCGCCGGCGAACTAGAATCCGGCTTTGACGCCGGGCAGGTTCAGCGCGTTGACCAGTTCGCGCATTTCCTGACGCGCGGCGATGTTGGACATGGTCAGGCTGGCGCGGTCGGTGTGGTTCAGGTCGATCAGGGTCAGGCCCGACAGGAACATTTCGCGAAAGATTACCCGCTCGGAAAACCCCGGCACCAACCGGAAACCGATGCGTTTGGACAGGTTCTTTAGCGCCGCCCCGACCTTGCGCCGGTTATGCGCCCGAACCGTGGCCAGCCGGTTGCGCAGCACCACCCAGTCCATCGGCTCTGCGCCGGTTTTGACCCGCGCCTGCCGCGCCTTCCAGACCATTTCGGAATAGATCGACGGCCCGCGCACGGTGCCGCTGGCCGGATCAACCCTGGCCAGCATATCGAAATCGATCAGGCTGTCATTCATCGGAGTGATCAGCGTATCGGCCACCGCATGGGCCATGCGCGAATAGTGGCTATCGGCACCGGGGCAGTCGATCAGCACAAAATCGCAGCGCTGGCGCAGGTCATCCATGGCCGCATCGAACCGCGCCTGTTCCTCGGCCTGCGCGGCGGTAATGCTGTCATGCGCTGACGGTTCCAGCCGGCGTTGCTCGGGCATGGCCAGATCGATGCTTTTGCGTGCGATATAGTCGCTCCGGTTATCCAGATAGCGAAAAAAGCTCTGCTGGCGCAGGTCCAGATCCATCGCGCCCACGGTTTTGCCCGCATGGGCCAGCGCGGTAAACAGATGCATCGCCGTGGTCGATTTGCCCGACCCGCCCTTTTCATTTCCCAAAACAATTACATGTGTCATCACTATTTCCCTGCTGCCGGTCCGCCCTGTTTAGCGCATCGTTTTCAAAGGGGAAAGCTGTGAAATCTGCATCAGAAAACCCTTGCACAAGCGCAGGCATTCGCGTTCAGTAACCGCAGCCCAATCGCGCAACCAAGGGGACGCAACGTGAAAACCAACCCGATCTGGTGGGAGTTCCCCGAATGGGACCAGCGCCCCAAACCCCGCCCCGATATTCCCGCAAAGCTGGATGTCGCCATCATTGGCGCGGGGTTTACCGGCCTGAACGCGGCGCTGGTTCTGGCCCGGGCCGGTGTTCGGGTGGCGGTATTCGAAGCGGGCGAATTCGGCACCGGGGCCAGTTCGCGCAATGGCGGCATGGTCGGCCCAAGCTTTCACAAGCTGGGGGTTCAGGGCATGACCCGCCAGTTCGGGGCCGAGGTGACCAAGCAGATTCTGGTTGAAAGCATCGGCTTTGTCGATCATCTGGAACAGTTTCTGGATGCCGAAGGGATTAAGGCGGATTTCAAGCGTACCGGCCGGTTGCTGGGTGCCCGCAAACCCGCCGATCTGGAGCGCTATAAGCAGATGCTTTCAACCCTGCAAACCGCCTGTGATGTGCAGGGCCATATCGTGGACAAGGCCGATATGGCCTCTGAAATCGGGTCGGAGCATTACGCGGGCGGGCTGGTTTTCCCCACCGATGGCGGGCTGAACCCTGCCAAATATCTTGCCGGTCTTGCCAATCGGGTGCAATCGGCGGGGGTGGAAATCTATCCGGAAACGCCGGTGCAACGCATCAGGCGCGATGCGCAGGGGTATCGGCTGACCACCCCGCGCGGAGACCTGCACGCCGGTGAAATCGCGGTTTGCACCAACGGCTATACCGGCAAACCCTTTGGCGCGCTGCGGCGGCGCATCCTGCCGTTGCGCAGTGCCATTCTGGCCACCGAGCCGCTGCCCGGACCGCTGATGAACCAGCTTTTCCCCCGTCGCAGAATGCACGGGGACAGCCGCCGACTGGTAGCCTATTACCGCCCCTCGCCCGATGGAACACGGCTGCTGATGGGGGGGCGGGCGGTTGGTCTGCAAGAACGCCCCGCCGCGAATGAACGCCTGTTGCGCCACATCATGCTTGAAATCTTTCCGCAGCTGGAATCGGTGGAAACCACCCATGTCTGGTCGGGGCTGGTCGCCTATACCTTTAGCCACGCCCCCCATATCGGCAAGCTTGACGGCGTGCATTTTGCCATGGGCTATGTCGGGTCCGGCGTGGCGCGGGCCAGTTATTTCGGCCACAAGCTCGGCTATAAAATACTGGGGGAAACAGCGAAAGGAGAGACGGCGTTCGACCGCCTGACCTTCGACACCAAGCCGTTTTATACCGGCAACCCGTGGTTC
>JALXER010000129.1:1351-1928 GCA_027069385.1 Paracoccaceae bacterium | reverse complement strand
GGCTGGAACGGGTGCCGGTGGCAGGGCTGGATATCACCATGGACGAGGCGGTGATCGCCCTGACCGAGCGCAGCGGCAACAAGCTGATCCGCGCATTTATGCAAATAGCCAACCAACCGGTCAATTAATTTCTTGCGCAATTGCGAATCGGCGTTATATTCGACCAGACAGTCGATTATTCAACGCAAGGGGCCAGCATGTATGCACAGATGGTAGATTCTACCGGCAAGGGCGTCAAAACGCCCGAGCAGATGACCCCGCAGGAACGCGCCTTTCAGGCCCGCATCGACGCCGGCCAGAAGATCGAGCCCAAGGACTGGATGCCCGAAGGCTATCGCCAGAACCTGATCCGGCAAATCAGCCAGCACGCCCATTCCGAGGTGGTCGGGCAACTGCCCGAGGGCAACTGGATTACCCGCGCGCCCACCCTTGAACGCAAGGCAATTCTGCTGGCCAAGGTGCAGGACGAGGCCGGGCACGGGCTGTACCTTTATTGCGCAGCCGAAACGCTGGGCGTCAGCCGCGCCGACCTGATAGAGGACCTGCTGGCGGGCAAGGCCAAGTACTCCTCTATCTT
>JALXER010000129.1:0-1341 GCA_027069385.1 Paracoccaceae bacterium | reverse complement strand
CTGGGCCGATATGGGCGCGGTTGGCTGGCTGGTCGATGGCGCGGCGATCGTGAATCAGGTGGCGTTGCAGCGGACATCCTACGGGCCGTATTCGCGCGCGATGGTGCGGATCTGCAAAGAGGAATCCTTTCATGCCCGTCAGGGATTCGACATCATGATGAAGATGTGCGCCGGAACCAAAGCCCAGAAAGCCATGGCGCAGGACGCGCTGAACCGGTTGTGGTTTCCCGCGCTGATGATGTTTGGCCCTTCGGACAAGGACAGCGTGCATTCGGCGCAGTCGATGGCGTGGAAGATCAAGGTCATGACCAATGACGAGGGCCGGCAAAAGTTCGTTGACCAGACCGTGCCGCAAATAGAGTATCTGGGGCTGGAACTGCCCGACCCTGCCCTGCGCCTGAACCCCGAAACCGGCCATTACGCCTATACCGAACCGGACTGGCGCGAGTTTTTCGACGTGATCAACGGCAACGGCCCGTGCAATGCCGACCGTCTGCGCGACCGCAATAAGGCCCATGCAGACGGCGCCTGGTTTCGCGACGCCCTGTCCGCCCATGCCGCCAAAAAAGGAACAAACTGATGTCAAAAGACTGGCCCCTGTGGGAAATTTTTATCCGTGGTCAACACGGGCTAAGCCACCGCCACGTCGGTTCGCTGCACGCGCCCGACGCGCAAATGGCGGTGAACCACGCCCGCGACGTCTATACCCGCCGCAACGAGGGCGTCAGCATCTGGGTGGTGCCATCGGATGCGATCACCGCCACCGCGCCCGACAACAAAGGCCCGCTTTTTGATCCGTCCAACAGCAAAATCTATCGCCACCCGACGTTTTTCAACATCCCCGACGAAGTGGGCTCTATGTGATGCACGAATTTCTGCTGCGGATGGGCGATAACACCCTTGTGCTGGGGCACCGGATTTCGCAATGGTGCGGCCATGCGCCGGTGCTGGAAGAGGATATCGCGCTGGCCAATATGGCGCTGGATATGATCGGCCAAACGCAAATGTGGCTGGGGCTGGCGGCTGAGCTAGACGGCACCAGCACCGACGCACTGGCCTTTCGCCGCGACGCGTGGGATTTTCGCAATCTGTTGATTGTCGAGCGCCCCAACCTCGATTTCGGCCACACCCTGATGCGGCAATTCCTGTTTGACGCCTGGCATTTGCCAATGCTTGAACAACTGGCCGCAGGGCCTGACGCGCGCATTGCCGGGATCGCCGCCAAAGCCCAAAAAGAGGTGGCCTATCATCTGGAGCGCTCCTCCGATCTGGTGATCCGCCTTGGCGACGGCACCGATGAAAGCCACGCCCGCATGCAAACCGCGCTGGATTCCCTTTGGC
>JALXER010000128.1 GCA_027069385.1 Paracoccaceae bacterium | reverse complement strand
GTGGCCAGGGCCTCGACCGTGGCCATATCACCCGCCGCATTGGCTTGCAGGATTTCCTGCACCTGCACAAACAGCCCTTCGCGCATGTCGTGCAGCAGGTGAATGCGCCAATGGTCCGAAACCGTGGTCAGCAACTCTCGGTCATCGGCCATTTCATTCTGCGCCCAGACCATTCCAGCGGTCACGCCCATAGCCGTAACAGCGGCGGCAAAAATAGTGGTCTTGGTGAATTTCATCGTCTCTCTCCCTTGTTATTATCGAGAGCAGCCTAGACGAACACCGTTTATAAAAACATGATCAGGATTAGGAACATCGCTTGAATCGGCGTTTTTCACGGGTAATTTCGCCGCTCGCCTCCAACTCGGCCAGCACGCGATAGAGCGTTTCCGGCTCCAGCGCCAGTTCAACCGCCAGTTCGGTAAGCGGGGCAGGCCAGTCAAACACCCCGTCGGGGCCGCTTTCACAGGCCAGCAGATGCAACACCCGCTCGCGGGCCGAGCGCAGGCGCACCCGCTCATAGCGCGAGCATTGGCGGCGCGCATTGGCGGCATTGGCCAGAAAGAACGCCTTGGCAAAGCCCGCATCCGCCAGCGCGGATTCCAGCGCCCCAAGCGGTAGAAACACCAGTTCGGAATCCTTCACCGCCACCCCGTCGCAGCTATAGCGCGGCGCGGCAATGGCCGATTCGGCAAACAGCTCGCCACCCTTGGCGCGCGCCATCACCGCCTCGCTGCTTTTGGCCATATGGCGCAGGGCTTTCACCTCGCCGGAAATCACATAGTAAATCCCCGCCACCTTTTGCCCCTCGCGAAACAGCACCTCGCCCTTTTTCAGGGAAAGACGCCGCGCCGCTTGGGCGAGGATGGCAGGAAAATACGCCGGAATATCGCGGCTATTTGGCACCGAAGGCCTTCATCATTTTGGTCATCATGCAAAAGCCGGTCAGGCCTGCAAATGTCAGGTTTGCCCCGACAAAGAAGGTGACCCATAGCCAGCTAACGGCCCCGAGGTTCACTTGCCCCATTACATGGGCCACCCCCATGCTGACCATAATAAACAGGCCCGCGAAAATCATTGTCAAACGTTGTGCACTCATCGGTTTTCTCCCTTGTTGAGTTTTGGTTGGTTATTTTGCAGGGACAAAAAGCGTCGCCCCGTCCTCGGTGGAAACATCGACAATATGGCCCGCCAGCGTGCCGTCAGCGGATACAAAATGCGCGTGCAGGTTAAAGCCCGGGGCCATGAAGATGGATTTCTTGTCGTGGTTCGAGTAAATGCCCACAATCGTTACATCGGCATCCTCAAGGCTGCCCGTGGCCTTTTCCGGCTGGCTTTCCACGCTCCAGTCAAGCGCCGCCACATGGGCGGTAATCTTGAAGGGGAAGGTCATATCGCCCTCGCAGCCCTGATCATGGGCAAATTCGCCAATGATGTCGCTTAACTCGGCGAGGTCAAAAACACCGGGGAAATCGGGCAGGGCCTGCCATGCACCCGCATCGGCGCGCACCAGAAACACCGTGCCCTGGTCGGCGGCGGGGGTATCGGAAATCACCAGCCCGTCAGGGCCTTGTTGCGCCAGTGCATATTGGCCATCAAGGATGGTGGTTTCAAAAGCAAGGTCCGCGCCCGGGCCAAAGCCTACGGTGGTGGGGGCAAGGGCTACGTCGTTCAGCAACACATGGGCCGAGAAATCGCGGTCCATCAGGTTTTGCTGGCTGCCGGACACGGCCACATCCACGTTGCAGGCCATGCTTTGGGCAAAGGCCGCAGGGGCGGCAAGCACCGCCCCCGCGATCAGAACGGGCCGGATCATGCCAGCCATTCCTCGACCTGCGCCGGTGTCGGCATTCCGCCGGCATGCACCAGCACCTCGTCGATCACCACGCCGGGGGTGGACATGACGCCGTAGCCCATAATCGCTGCCATAT
>JALXER010000127.1 GCA_027069385.1 Paracoccaceae bacterium | reverse complement strand
CCCGATTTATTATTTTCTGCTCGGGTTCAGGAATCGCACACAAGTATTACCGAAGTATTACTGAATTGCGGGTAAATCGCCTAAAATCGGCGATTTACCCCCAGATGTAGTGGTTTAAAGGTTGGGATACATAGGGTGATTCGCGCATAGGGCGATCACTTTTTCCTTGACCGCAGCCTCGATGGTGCCGTTGCCCTCGGGGCCGTTGGCGGCCAGACCATCGACAACCTCGACGATCCAGTCGGCGATCTGGCGAAAATCGGCCTGATCGAAACCGCGCGTGGTTCCCGCGGGGGTGCCCAGACGAATGCCCGAGGTCACAAAGGGTTTTTCGGGATCAAAAGGAATGCCGTTCTTGTTGCAGGTGATATTGGCGCGGCCAAGGGCGGCTTCGGTGGCTTTGCCGATCACGCCTTTCGGGCGCAAATCGGCCAGCATCAGGTGGTTGTCTGTGCCGCCAGACACCACATTGATGCCGCCTTTCATAAGCTGGTCCGCCATGGCGCGGGCATTTGCCACCACTTGCGCGGCATAATCCTTGAATTCGGGGCGCAGGGCCTCGCCAAAGGCCACGGCCTTGGCGGCGATCACATGCATCAAGGGCCCGCCTTGCAGCCCGGGGAACACCGCCGAGTTGATTTTTTTGGCAATATCGGGGTTGTTGGTCAGCACCATGCCGCCGCGCGGGCCACGCAAGGATTTGTGGGTGGTGGTGGTGACCACATCCGCGTGGGGCAGGGGGGAAGGATGCTGCCCACCCGCCACAAGCCCGGCGATATGGGCCATATCGACCATCAGATAGGCGCCGACCTCATCCGCGATTTTGCGAAACGCCGCCCAATCCCAGATGCGCGAATAGGCGGTGCCGCCCGCCACAATCAGCTTGGGCTTGTTTTGGAGGGCGGTCTCGCGGATAGCCTCCATATCCAGCAATTCGTCCTGTCGGCGCACCCCGTAGGAAACCACGTTAAACCACTTGCCCGACATATTCACCGGAGACCCGTGGGTCAGGTGGCCGCCGGAATTCAGATCCAGCCCCATAAAGGTATCGCCGGGTTTGAGCAGCGCCAGAAACACCGCTTGGTTCATCTGGCTGCCGGAATTGGGCTGCACATTGGCAAATTCGCAACCAAACAGCTGTTTGGCGCGGTCAATCGCCAGCGTTTCCACCATATCGACATATTCGCAGCCGCCGTAATAGCGCCGCCCCGGATAGCCTTCGGCGTATTTGTTGGTCATGACGCTGCCTTGCGCCTGCATCACCGCAGCCGATACGATGTTCTCGGATGCGATCAATTCTATCTCGTCGCGCTGGCGGTGCAACTCGCCGGTGATGGCGGCCTGAACGTCGGGGTCGCGATCACGCAGGTTTTCGGTAAAGAAACCGGAATCGGGGCTGGTCATGATGGGCACTCCTTTGGCTGGTTTTTCGCCCTTCTAGAGCGGATTGCCCCGCTTGGAAACCACGAAAACGCCGCAAGCGACACCAAGGCCGCCATATCAGTGCTTGTGTTGCGCGCCATTGGTTGCGAAAATGGGGTGAAGCAACCACAGGATCATGCCGTTTTGTCTAGGAAAATCCACTTTTTGGCCAGCAATGCCGAAGACGCGCAAACCGCGCTGCGCCGGTTGGTGCACAGCTATGGGCAGTCGCGCATGGATCAGGCCGATGTGATCGTGCCGCTGGGGGGCGACGGGTTTATGCTGTCGACCCTGCATAAAACCCAGGGCATGGGCGCGCCGGTTTACGGGATGAATCAGGGCACGGTCGGGTTTATGATGAACGAATATGCCGAGGCCGACCTGCTGGCGCGGATCGACGCGGCCGAGCAGGCAACAATCCATCCGCTGCGCATGCAGGTCACCTGCCGCGACGGCTCGGTTTCTTCGGCGCTGGCGATCAACGAGGTGTCGTTGCTGCGCGCCGGACCTCAGGCGGCCAAGTTGCGGATTGCGATCAATGGCAAGCTGCGCCTTGATCCGCTGGTGTGTGACGGGGTGATGGTATCGACCCCCGCCGGTTCAACGGCCTACAACTATTCCGCGCACGGGCCTATTTTGCCCATCGATGCCAATATTCTTGCGCTGACCGCCGTTGCCGCCTTTCGGCCTCGACGCTGGCGCGGCGCGTTGTTGCCCATGGATGCGCAGATTGTGATCGATGTGCTGGAACCGGCCAAGCGCGCGGTGTCGGCCACGGCGGATTCTACCGAAGTGCGCCATGTGCAAAAGGTTGAAATCGGTATAGAATCGTCTGTCACCCATCATTTGCTATTTGATTCAGGCCATAGTCTGGAAGAGCGCCTGTTGCGCGAACAGTTTGTATAAGGGGATTGTTGTGGGATTAACTTCAAAGGACCAGCTGAAATGGTGGAGCATCGGGGTTGCGGTGCTGATCGGGGGCGTGTGGCTGCTTGGCTCGGCGCTGGCACCGTTTATTGCCGGTGCCGCGATTGCGTATTTCCTTGACCCGCTGGCCGACCGGTTGGAGAAAATGGGCCTGTCGAGGGTCTGGGCCACGACGATTATTTCTTTGCTGGCCTTTATGGTGTTCCTGCTGGCCGGATTGATGATCGTGCCGCTGCTGATCGACCAGTTGACCGGCTTTGTGCGCGCCTTGCCCGACTATATCGCCAGGCTGCAAGTCTATCTGGCCGAGCATTTGCCCAGCCTTGCCGACAAGGATTCGACCCTTAGTAAAACGCTGGTCTCGATTCAGGACGTGCTAAAGGAAAAAAGCGGTGTGTTTCTGAAGGGGGTGCTAAGCAGTTCGCTGGCGCTGTTCGACTTTATGATCATTGTGGTGGTGACGCCGGTGGTGGCATTCTATCTGTTGCTTGACTGGGACCGGCTGGTCGCTGCGGTGGATAGCTGGGTGCCGCGTGAACATGCGCCGGTGGTGCGGATGCTGGCACTGCGCATCGACAAGGTGCTGGCCGGATTCGTGCGCGGGCAATTGACGGTTTGCACCATTCTGGGCACGTTCTATGCGCTGGCGCTGCTGATTATCGGGCTGAAATTCGGGCTGTTTGTCGGATTTATCGCGGGGCTGATCTCGTTCATTCCGTTTGTCGGGTCGATCGTGGGGGGCACGCTGTCGATCGGGCTGGCGCTGGTGCAGTTCTGGGATTCGCCGGGCTGGATTGTCGCGGTGGCGGTGGTGTTCGTCATCGGGCAATTCGTAGAGGGCCACATTCTGACACCCAAACTGGTTGGCGGCTCGGTCGGGTTGCATCCGGTCTGGCTGATGCTGGCGCTTTCGGCCTTCGGGTCGCTTTTCGGGTTCGTGGGGCTGCTGATTGCGGTGCCGGTGGCGGCGGGCATCGGGGTGCTGGGCCGCTTTGCCATGGAGAAATACCTGCAAGGGCCGCTCTATCGCGGGCCGGAAGACCCTGACGAAGCATGAGTGACGACAAACAACTGGTGCTGGACCTGCCCACAAGGGCGGCCTTGGGGCGCGACGACTATTTCGTGGCTCCGTGCAACGCCATGGCGCTGCGGGTGCTGGAGGGCTGGCGCGACTGGCCGGGGGGCAAGCTGGCCCTGTGCGGGCCGCGGGCCAGCGGCAAAACCCACCTTGCCCATGTCTGGGCGCAACAGGTCGGGGCAGGGATTGTTGCGGCTGCCGACCTGCGCGGCGTGCCGCTGGCCCTGACCCCGATGGTGGTCGAGGATGTGGACCGGATCGGCGGCAACAGGGATGCGCAAACCGCGCTGTTTCACCTGTATAACAACGCCCACGCGGCGGGGCATGCGCTGCTGGTTACCGGACAGGATGCGCCCACGCGCTGGCCGATAGAACTGCCCGACCTTGCATCGCGCCTCGGGTCGCTTATGGTAACGATGCTGGAGATGCCCGACGACACCTTGCTTGCGGCGATGCTGGTCAAGCTGTTTCACGACCGGCAACTGTCGGTTGGTCCGGCGCTGATCAGCTATCTGACGCCGCGCATGGGGCGCACTTATGGCGATGTGGTCGATCTGGTGGCGCGGCTTGACCATGCGGGGCTTAGCCGCAAGAAACCGTTAACGGTGCGTCTGGCCGCATCGGTACTGAACAAGGAGCAACCATGACCATCAACGCGGATTTCCTGCATTCCGGCCCGCCCGGCGGGGCGACGGTTGACGGGGTGGACCTGTCCGGTCCGGCGCGCTATTTCAACCGCGAACTGTCATGGCTGGCCTTTAACTGGCGCGTGCTGGAAGAGGCCGAGAATGCCTCGGTGCCGCTGCTGGAGCGGGTACGCTTTCTGGCGATTTCGGCAAGCAATCTGGATGAATTCTATACGGTACGCGTGGCGGGCCTGCGCGAAATGCAGCTTGAGGGGCACGGTACGCTAAGCGCCGACGGGTTGACCACCGCGCAGCAACTGACACAGATTTACGCCGATTCCAACCGGCTGATGCAGGCGCAACAGGCAATCTGGGCCAAGCTCGAATCCGATCTGGAGGCCGAGAATATCCACATTCTTTCCCCCGAAGACGTGGATCCGGCCGATCTGGTATTGCTCGAAGACCTGTTTATGGAGCAGGTTTTCCCGATTCTGACCCCGATTGCCATCGACCCCGCCCATCCGTTCCCGTTTATCGGGTCGGGCGGGTTTGCCATGGCGCTGCAACTCAAACGCAAAGGCGACCAGCCCAAGCTTGACGCGCTGCTGCCGGTGCCTGCACAAATTCCGCGGTTTCTGCGGCTGCCCGACGGGCCGGAGGGGGCGGTGCGGTTCCTGCCGCTCGAAGGGCTGCTGGAACTGTTCATCAACCAGCTGTTTCCGGGCTATCGCCTGACCGGCCATTGCACCTTTCGCCTGCTGCGCGACAGCGATCTGGAGGTAGAGGACGAGGCCGAAGATCTGGTGCGCGAATTCGAAACCGCACTGAAACGGCGCAAGCGCGGCGAGGTGATCCATCTGAATATCTCGGCCAATGCCCCGCCGGGGCTGCGCAAAACCATTCTGCGCCAGACCTGCGTTACCGACGCCGAGATCATAGAGACTGACGGGCTGATCGGCATGGATGATCTGGCCGAACTGGTCAGCGATGCGCGCCCCGAGCTGCTCTGGCCCGCCTTCACCCCGCGCGTGCCCGAGCGGGTGCAGGATTTCAACGGCGATATTTTTGCGGCGATCCGGCAAAAGGATATGCTGCTGCACCACCCTTACGAGACCTTCAACATCGTGGTGCAATACCTGCAACAGGCCGCGCGCGACCCGGATGTGGTGGCGATCAAGCAGACCCTTTATCGCACCAGCCGCGACAGCCCTATTGTCGCGGCGCTGTGCGAGGCGGCCGAGATGGGCAAATCGGTCACGGCGGTGGTGGAACTGAAAGCGCGGTTTGACGAGGCCGCCAATATCCGCCTGTCCCGCACGCTCGAACGCGCCGGTGCGACGGTGGTTTACGGGTTTATCGAATGGAAAACCCATGCCAAGCTGTCAACCGTGGTGCGCCGAGAGGCGGGCAAGCTGGTGACCTATACCCATTTTGGCACCGGCAATTACCACCCGATTACCGCCAATTTCTATACCGATCTGTCGCTGTTTACCTGCGACAAGGGGCTGGGGCGCGATGCGGCCAAGGTGTTCAACTATGTGTCGGGCTATGCGCAGCCCGGCGGGCTTAGCGACCTTGCCATTTCACCGCTGACGCTGAAATCGACCCTGCTGGACAACATCGAATCCGAAATTGCCTTTGCCAAAGCGGGCAAGCCGGCGGCGGTCTGGGTCAAGGTCAATTCGCTGATCGAACCAAAACTGATCGATGCGCTCTATCGGGCCTCGCAGGCGGGGGTCCGGGTGGAAATGGTGGTGCGCGGTATTTGCGGATTGCGACCGGGGATCAAGGGCTTGTCCGAGAATATTCGGGTAAAATCGGTGGTTGGCCGCTTTCTGGAGCACTCGCGCATCTGCTGTTTTGGCAACGGCCACGGCTTGCCGAGCGCCAAGGCCAAGGTCTATATTTCCAGCGCCGACTGGATGGGGCGCAATATGGACTGGCGGGTTGAAACGCTGGTGCCGATCAAGAACAAAACCGTGCATGCGCAAATCATCGAGCAGATCATGGCCGCCAATCTGGCCGATACCGCGCAAAGCTGGGTGTTGCAGCCCGACGGCAAATACCTGCGCCACCCGCGCGGCGACAAGCTGTTTTCGTGCCACCGGTTCTTTATGGAAAACCCGTCACTGTCCGGTCGGGGGCGGGCAGGGGCAAAAGATGCGCCGAGGTTAACCCATTCCCATGACGAATAACGCACGCATTGCAAGGGTCGGGGTGATCGATGTCGGGTCGAACTCGGTCCGGTTGGTGGTTTTTGACGGCGCGGCGCGCTCTCCGGCGTATTTCTATAACGAAAAGGTGCTGTGCGGGCTGGGCAAGGGGCTGGGCGAAACCGGAAGGCTGAACGAAAAAGGTGTAGAGCGGGCAATGCTGGCGTTGCGCCGCTTTGCGGTGCTGCTGGGCAATCTCGATCTGGACCGCGTGTCAACCGTGGCCACGGCGGCGGTGCGTGACGCGGTTGACGGGCCGGATTTTTGCGAACGGGTGCGCGTCGAAACCGGTCTGGTGCTGAACGTGGCCACCGGTGCCGAGGAGGCCCGCCTGTCGGCGCAGGGCGTGTTGCTGGGCTGGCCCGGCGCGCAAGGGCTGGTTTGCGATATCGGCGGGGCCTCTATGGAACTGGCGCGCCTTGATGCGGGCAAGGTGGGCGATTGCGTGACCTCGCCGCTGGGGCCGCTGGTTTTGCAGGATGTGACCGAA
>JALXER010000126.1 GCA_027069385.1 Paracoccaceae bacterium | reverse complement strand
CTTTCGGTAAACTGTCCTGAAACGGGCGTTCAGACCCTTGATCGAGGCAAATATGCAGTATCCCACCCGATTTTCGGCATTGCCGGAATATGCCTTTCCGCGACTTCGCACGTTGCTTGATCCGCATCGTCCGGGCGGTCGGCCTTTGCATATGTCCATCGGAGAGCCAAAACACCCCTTCCCCGCCTTTGCGGCCACCGAGGTGCAAAAACATGCAGCGGGGTTCAACCGGTATCCGCCCAACGAAGGCACGCCGGAGCTTCGTCAGGCGATAGCGCGCTGGCTGGAGCGCCGGTTTGACCTTGACCACGTTGACGAAAACACCCGGGTAATGCCGCTGAACGGGACTCGCGAGGGGTTGTTCAACGCCGCTTTGGCCCTGTCGCCCGAACAAAAGAATGGCCAGCAGCCGCTTATCCTGCTGCCCAACCCGTTTTACCAGTGCTATATGGTTGCCGCCCGTGCAGCCGGCGCGGTGCCGACCTATCTGAATGCCACCCAAGCAACCGGATTTTTGCCGGATTTTGCCGCTTTGCCGGCCGAAACGCTCGACCGGACCAGCATTGCCTATGTGTGTTCGCCCTCCAACCCGCAAGGGGCGGTGGCGACGCGGGACTATTACAAAACCCTGCTGAAACTGGCCGAGAAACACGATTTCTTTATCTTTGCTGACGAATGTTACTCGGAGATCTATCGCGATACCCCGCCGGCGGGCATTCTGAGCGTCGCGCAGGAAACGGGTGTCGATCCGGAACGGGTTCTGGCGTTCCACTCTTTGTCCAAGCGGTCCAACCTGCCGGGGTTCCGGTCGGGGTTTGTCGCGGCGGGGCCAAAGGTTATTCGGGAATTGCGCCAGTTGCGCGGCTATACCGGCGCGCCGCTGCCCTTGCCGATCCAGATGGCTTCGGCAAAGGTTTGGGCTGACGAGGCGCATGTGCGCGAAAACCGCGCCCTTTATCGGGCCAAGTTCGATCTGGCCGACCGGATTCTGGGCAATGTGCCGGGCTATGTGCCGCCTCAAGCGGGGTTTTTCCTGTGGATACCGGTCAACGACGGTGAGGCGGCGGCGCTGGAGTTGTGGAAAACCAGCGGCGTTCGGGTGCTGCCCGGTGCCTATCTTTCGCAGGAAACCGGCTCTGGAAATCCGGGGCGCGGCTATATAAGAGTAGCATTGGTGGCGGAACCGGACGAAATCGAGCGTGGATTGCGCGCGATTGGTGATTTTTCTATCCGTTCCGTCAATAGTTAGAGTATGAATGTGAGCATGGCACTGTTTTCAAAGGGCAAAAAAAAGGCGCGATCCCGCAGGAAACGCAAAGAGACCAAGGCCGAGGCCCTGTTACGGCAGCGCGGTTCGGAGACGGTAGGCTTTGTGTTGCTGCTGCTTGGCATCGTGCTGGTGCTGTGTTTCGCCACCTATTCCCCCGATGATCCGTCGTTCTTCGTTAAAACCGATCAAGAGGCCGGCAATCTGCTCGGGGTGTTCGGTTCTTATCTGGCCGATACTATCCATCTGGTGCTCGGTGCCAGTTTCTGGAGCATCCCGCTGATTCTGGTTTTCTGGGGGGGGCGGATGATGTTGCATCGCGGCGGTGACCGCGCCATCCCGCGCCTGCTGTTTGCGCCCATTGCCATCTTTCTGGTGGCGCTGTTCTTTTCAACCCACGAAAGCAATGCGGCAACCGGGTTGGGTGGCATTCTGGGGGATGAATCCCTGTCGCTGGTGCTGGGGCTGATCCCGATGGATCTGTCGTTGTCGCTTAAAACCGTCAGCCTGATTCTGGCGGTGTTATCGCTGGCGGCCATGCTGTTTGTTCTGGGCGTCAACCGGGCCGAGACCCGATTTATCTGGCAATACCTGCTGGCCGGATTTGTGCTGCTTTATCTGGCTGTCAGGGCGGTGCTGGCCAAGATCTCGGTATTGGGGATGCGCGGGGCCAAGGTGGGGG
>JALXER010000125.1 GCA_027069385.1 Paracoccaceae bacterium | reverse complement strand
CGCAACCATGCGCGCCACGGGTCGCGGCAGCGCCACCGGCAGGTTGGCACCGCAATTGGTGCATTGCGTCGCCAGCGGCTCGGCCAATGTGTCGCAATACCGGCAGGTCTTTTGCTGAAATTCCGGTGGCTGGTTGGCCATGGTTCTGCGCCCCTCTATTTCGGCATCGAAAATTCGATAATCGCCATCATGATGGCGAATTGCCAGAACCAGCTTAGCAAGGCCGCCGCCGCTTCCTGCCGAAAGCCCCAGCCGGAGCCGTTGCTGAAAAATATATCGTCCAGACTCCAATAAGGGAACCGCGCCGCCGCCGTTTTCAACAGCACCGTCGGCAGGATAAGAAACAGCCAGATATCCATCAGCCATGTGGCGGTCATGGAAAACGTGTCCCTGAAATCAGACAGCCGGATGCACAGCCCCAACCCCACGGTAATCGTGCTGTTGAACAGGATGCGTTTGCGCGAGGACCAGCCGGATTGAAACCTGAACAGCCGGTTAACCCGCTTCCATATTGACATCCGGGCCGTGGATTCGCCGCGCCGTATCGTCGGCTGCGATTCGATTTCAGGCGGCGTAACCTGCCGCGCCGCGCCGCATATGGTGCATTTGGGCAAGGCCGGTCTAAGGATGACCATGCCGCATTTGGCGCAGGTTTCGGGGCGCTTTTCAGGCGTCAATGTTGGCAAACTGGGTTCCGGCGCTGCTTTCGTCCTTGTCCCAGTCCCGTTTTACCCCGAGGCGCAACAGCACCGCCGAGGCCACAAATACCGACGAATAAGTCCCGACGATAACGCCCCAGATCATCGCGAAGGTAAAGCCGCGAATAACGTCACCGCCCAGCACATAAAGCGCCACCAGCGCGATCAGCGTGGTGACCGAGGTCATCACCGTGCGCGACAGGGTTTCGTTGATCGACATGTTCAGCACGTCTTTCAACTCGGTGGTTTTATAGCGCCGCAGGTTTTCCCGCACGCGGTCAAACACCACCACCGTATCGTTCAGCGAATAGCCCACGATGGTCAGGATCGCCGCGATGATCGACAGGTTGAATTCCAGCCCGACCAGCGAAAACACCCCGATGGTCAGAAACACGTCATGGATCAGCGCGATCACCGCGCCAAGGCTGAACTGCCATTCGAACCGCAGCCAGATATAGAACAGCACCGCCAGCACCGCCAGCACCACCGCCAGAATACCGGCCTGAATCAACTCGCCCGAGACCTTGGCCCCGACGCTGTCGGTTTGCTCGTAAACGATCCCGTCAATGGCAAAAGACAGGGCCTCTTTGACCATGGTGATCATATCGTTCTGGGTTTCGGGGTCATCGCCCTGCTGTTCGATACGCACCAGCACCGAGTTTTTTTCGGGCGCGGAAATGTCGTGGATCTCGGTCACCGAAAAGTCGCCGATCCCAAGTTCGGACAGCACCGAGCGATACTGCGCCACCGCCACCGGTTCGGGCGTATCGGTGCGGATCAGCGAGCCACCGCGAAAGTCGATCCCGTAATTCAGCCCCATGGTAAAGAACAGGATCACCGAGGCCAGCGCGGCAATCGCCGACAGGCCAACGGTGAATTTGGTCAGCTTGAAGAAATCGATCTTTGTATCTTCGGGAACCAGTTTCAAACGCATGTTCTTGCCCTCACACTTCGATTTCTTTGGGGTTGCGCATATGCAACCACCCCGCCACCATCAGGCGGGTCAGCCAGATCGCGGTAAATACCGAGGTCACGATACCAAAGCCCAGCGTCACCGCAAACCCCTTGACCGGCCCCGAGCCCATCATGAACAGGATCACCGCCGCAATCAGCGTGGTGACGTTGGCATCGATAATTGCCGAGAACGCCTTTTCATAGCCCAGCTCGATCGAGCGGGCCGGACCCTTGGCCCGTTTCAGTTCCTCGCGGATACGTTCAAATATCAGCACATTGGCATCTACGGCCATGCCCAGCGTCAGCACGATCCCGGCAATCCCGGGCAGGGTCAGGGTGGCCCCGACCACACTAAGCAGCGCAAACATCAGTACAATATTGAACAATAGTGCAATATTGGCGAAAATACCGAACAGCCCGTAAGACAGGAACATGAACACCAGCACCGCCGCAAAGGCAACCATCGCAGCCAGCTTGCCCGCGTTAATGCTGTCCTGCCCCAGTTCGGGGCCGATGGTGCGGCGCTCCAACACCTTGATTTCGGCAGGCAGCGCACCGGCGCGCAGCAAAATGGCCAGCCGTGTGCTTTCCTCGACGGTAAAACTGCCCGAGATAATCCCCGAACCACCCGGGATATGCGCCCGGATAACCGGTGCCGAGATCACCTCGTTATCCAGCACGATCGCAAAGGGTTCGTTGATATGGGTGGCGGTATAGGCCCCGAACAGCCGCGCGCCGGTCGGGTTAAACCGGAAGGTCACGGCGGGGCGGCTTTGGTTGTCAAAGCTGGGTTGTGAATCCACCAGCATGTCACCGCCCACCACAACGGCACGTTCCAACACATAATACCCGCCGCCATCTTCGGCCGAAGGCACCAGAATATTGCCCACACCGGGGTTGGTGTCGGGGTTGTTGGTCTGGGTTACCACCCCGTGAAAGGTCAGCTTGGCGGTTTTACCGATGATCTGCAACAACTCCTCGGCCGAGCCAAGACCGGGCACCTGAATCAGTATCCGATCGGCCCCCTGCCGCTGGATGGTCGGTTCGCGGGTGCCGGTTTCGTCGACGCGACGACGAACAATTTCAAGACTTTGCAACATGGTGCGGTCATCGGTTGCCACCTTTTCGGCCTCGGAAAGGGTAATCACCAGCATGTCACCATCGGCCACCACCTCGTAATCCCGCGAACCGGCTCCGGTCAGTGAAATCACCGGACGGGTCAGGGTGTTGACCGCATCGATTGCCGCCTGCATGGCCTCGGGGTTGCCGATCCGCACCCGCAATTCGGTCGCTTCCGTGTCTTGCCGACGCACCGAGCCGACCGTATCGCGCTGCTCGCGCAGGATGTTGCGCACCTCGGGCCACAGGCTGTCCAGCCGGTCCTGATACACCTGCTCGACCTGCACCTCTACCAGCACATGCGCACCACCGCGCAGATCCAGCCCCAGATTTACGATATTCGAGGGCAAATAATCGGGCCATGCATCAATCGCGGCCTGACGCTCGGGGGTCATCGGCTTGCCCTGCCCGATCTCGGTCAGCGCAACATTATGCTTGTCTACCGTGGTATAAAACAGGTTGGGAAGCGCAAACCACATGCCCAAAAGACAGGGCAACAGGATAAGCAGTTTTTTCCAGATCGGAAAATTTAACATGGCTGGACTTTCGACAGGATAACAGGGCCGCGATTACGCGCCGGGTTCGGTTTTGTTCAGGACCGTGGTAATGGTGCCGCGAATGACGTGGATTTTCACCCCCGGGGCGATTTCCACCTCGATCTCGTTCGTATCATCCTTGACCTTGGTCACCTTGCCGATAATGCCGCCCTGGGTCACAACCTGATCGCCCCGACGCAGGGCCGCGACCATCTCTTTGTGTTCTTTCATCTTTTTCTGCTGCGGACGGATCATCAGAAAGTACATGATCCCGAAAATCAGAATGATGGGCACAATGCCGCCAAGCCCACCGGCCAGACCGCCGCCCCCTGCTGCCTGTGCATAGGCTGGTGATACAAACATGGATTACCCCTTTGGTGTGTTGAATTCGCTGCGCGGAACCTAATCACCAAAGACCGGATTGGCAAGGCCGGGTGGCACTATTTGCTTTGAATAGTCAGTTGCATCATGCGCACCAGCTTGGCAATCAGCAATAACCACGGAGTCCCGTGCATCAACAGGTCGAAAATGTCGATGCCCCGGCTAAGCGTGCCATCGGCCAGCATCTGCAGCTTTTCCACCACATGCGGTTGCGGCACAAAGGGCGCAAGGCCCAGCAGCAACGACATCATGACCAGAGTCGTTACAGGAAGTGAATCGAGAAATTTCATGGCGAGGCCCCTTTGGCGCTGTTTGCCCGCGCTATGTGGGCAGAGGGCAGTCAAAGTCAAGGAACCCGCACAATATGTCACACCCCGCAAACCATCACCCCAACCATAAAACGCCACGCGCAATCCCGTAGGGTGCGTGGTCCTCCACGCACCGCCCCCACAAACCATCACATCTATTCACACGGTCCGCCGACCCCGTTCAGAAACAGGTCCGCCACCAATCGCGCGTAATCCAGTCGTGCCTGCGTTTCGCTGGAACGGTTCCACATATAGTACCAGTTCAACATCCCGAACAGCGCCATCGTTGTTTCGTGCAGCTTCTTGGGCGTCTTGGCAAGCCCGGGCGATTGCGCGGCAATGGCGGTCGAGACAAACTGGATCAATTCGCGTTGCAACCCCGACAACACCGTCTTTTGCTCGGGGCTGAGCGCGCCGGTCAGGTTGGTCAGCACCCGATGTTCGTCATCGGCCCCCTGATAGGCCAGCAATATCTCGGTGATAACAGCACGCACAAAGCTTTCGGCGCCCTCGCCCTGATCGGTCAACCCCAGCACCCGATCGCGCAACGCGGTCAGATGCGCATTCAGGATATCGAACAACAACGCCTCTTTGCTGTCGAAATAATGATAGATAGAGGCCTTGGAAATACCGCATCGCGCCGCCAGCAGGGTCATAGAGGCGCGGTCGAACCCCTCGGTGGCGAACACATTGGCGGCGGTGGCACGAATGGCCTCGCGCTTTTGCTCGTAATCCTTGGCGATGGTACGGGCCATCTATTCACCCTTCGGGCGGTTATCGACCACGCGCACCGCCTTGCCTTCGGAGCGCGCAACCTCGCCATGGCCCTGCACATCGATTTTGGAGCTGACCCCGACAATCGACTTGATCTTGTGCGCCAGCGTTGCGGCGGCGGATTCGGTGTCTTGCACGCCAGAAGCCGCCTCGACATGCACGATCATCTGGTCCATGCGGCCGGCGCGCACCAGTTCGATCTGGAAATGCGGGCCAAGCTCGGGCACCGCCAGAATTTGCTCCTCGATCTGGGTGGGGAACACGTTGACCCCGCGCAGGATGATCATATCGTCGGAACGGCCGGTGATCTTTTCCATGCGCCGCATGGAGCGCGCCGTGCCCGGCAACAGACGGGTCAGGTCGCGGGTGCGATAACGGATGATCGGAAAGCCTTCTTTGGTCAGGGTGGTGAAAACCAGCTCGCCTTCCTGTCCGTCCTCGACTACCGCGCCGGTTTCGGGGTTGATGATCTCAGGATAGAAATGGTCCTCCCAGATGTGCAGGCCGTCTTTGGTTTCAACGCATTCGTTTGCTACGCCCGGGCCGATGACCTCGGACAGGCCGTAAATATCGACCGCGTGCATGTCGAAGGCCTCCTCGACCTCGGCGCGCATGGCGTTGGTCCAGGGTTCGGCCCCGAACACGCCCACTTTCAGCGGGCTTTTGCGCGGGTCGCGGCCCTGCGCGCGGTATTCGTCAAGGATCGACAACATATAGGAAGGGGTCACCATGATGGTGCTGGCGCCGAAATCCTCGATCAGCTGGACCTGTCGCGGCGTCATCCCGCCCGAGACCGGCACCACGGTGCAGCCCAGCTTTTCGGCCCCGTAATGCGCGCCCAGCCCGCCGGTGAACAGGCCATAGCCATAGGCAATATGCACGATATCACCGGGCCTGGTGCCACTGGCGCGCAGGCTGCGCGCAACCACGTTCGACCAGGTGTCGATATCACCGCGGGTATAGCCTACAACCGTTGGCTGCCCCGTGGTTCCCGACGAGGCATGCAGGCGCGAGATCTCCTCGCGCGGGACCGCGAACATGCCAAAGGGATAGTTGTCGCGAAGATCCTGCTTGACTGTAAAGGGAAACCTGGCAAGGTCCGAAAGCGATTTCAGATCGTCAGGGTGCACCCCCGCCGCATCAAAACCGGTCCGATAGAACGGCACGTTCTTATAGGCATGCGCCAGCGACCATTTCATACGTTTCAACTGCAACGCGGCAATTTCATCGCGCGAGGCGATCTCGATGGGGTCAAGGGTGGCGCGATCCGGTGTCAGGTCTATCATGTTTCTTCCTCGTCAAAGTGCTGGCCGCGGATCAGGCGCGACCCACCGCGAAATTCGGCAATGATGCTGCCATCATCGCGGGTAATGCGTATATCGTAAAGCCCCGATCGCCCTGCGGTACTGCGTTCAATTGCCCTAGCCGTCAGGACATCCCCCGCATAGGCGGGCGCCAGATAGGTGATAGAGTTATGCTGCGCCACCGCCACCCGGTTATAGCTGTTGCAGGCCAGCGCAAAGGCGGCATCAGCCAGCGCAAAGGTCACGCCACCATGGCAGGTATCATGGCCGTTGGTATGGTGGGGTTGAACGCGCATCGACACCCGCGCCGTGCCCGGGCCGACCTGTTCGAGCACCATGCCGAACCAACGCCCCGCATTGTCGTTTTCCCACATGACCGCCGCCGAGCGCTCGGCCCGCTGTTGCGCTGATATCGGCTGTTTTTCCACGCCGCCCCCTTTGTTGCAGAAAGTATTTGCATAAACCGACCGCTTGGTCAATATATTGATCAAAGATAGTTCGGAGGGGACATGGGCCAGATCGTAACGGTTGAAACCAAAGGGGATATCGCATGGGTAACGCTGGATAATCCGCCGGTCAACGCGACCTCGGTTGCGCTGCGGCAGGGGCTGTGGGACGCGGTGGGCCAAGTCGATGCTTCGGGCGTGCGCGCGTTTACGGACCGGGGCGAATTTCGCGGGGCGAGCGCGGTGGCGACCCTTCCGCTGGGCTCGCTTAAGAACGGCGCGATCGAATTCGCGCCCGAACTCCCCGAACGCA
>JALXER010000124.1 GCA_027069385.1 Paracoccaceae bacterium | reverse complement strand
GGCATAGCCCCCCGCCTTGCCGCGCCATTCACCCGAGGCCAGATAGGCCGACAGCTCCTTGTCGGACAGACGTTTGAATTTCACCGTGGTTTCGATGGTGCGCGCCCAGATTTTGTCACCAAGGCGCAGCGCGATGCCGGTCATCACCCGATGCCGCCGCCCCGATAGCAGGGTCAGGAACTGCGCCGCCTGTGCCGTATCCGCCGGTTTGCCCAGAATGCGCCGCCCGACCGCCACCACCGTATCGGCGGCCAGCACCAGCCCGTCAGCCTGCACGCCCTGCGCCTTTTCCCGCGCCAACCGGCCCGCATAGGCCCGCGGCAGTTCAGCCTTGCGCGGCGTTTCGTCGATATCGGCAGGAAGGATCGCATCGGGCACCACACCGATTTGCGCCAGCAATTCACGCCGGCGCGGGCTGCCAGAGGCCAATGTAAGCTGCATGATGATCCGTTCCTTGCAAAAAACCTTTGCGCCTAGATGGTCGTAAATGACCGGTTGTTCAAGCGCAAAGGCAGATTTGCCGGATTAATCCAGCCCGTCGATCCAGTTTTGCAGGGTTTGCACATACAGATCGGTTTCTTCGATAAACGGGAAATGGCCCGAATTCTCGAACACCACCATTTGCGCATTGGGCATCAACCCGGTTATGCGCTCGGCACCCGGTTCAGTCGGGGTTATTCCGTCATAGCTTGCGCCGATAACAAGGGTCGGGACCTCGATCAGCGGCAGTTTTTCCAAAGTGTTGAAGGTCGCCAGCAATCCGTTGGCCACGTTCCAAGCCTGATAGGAATAGTGGGTATTGGCATCCAGAGTCGCGCCGATTTCGGGGTCGTAATGTTTGTAGTACATTTGCGAGATGACGTTCCAGCTATTGGCGAAATCCTCGTCGCTTTCGGCAGGGGCCGAAAACACCTTGCCCAGCATGGCCATTTGTTCTTCGGTGCCCGACAGGGTTGGGGCATAGTCGAATACCGGCACCGTGTTGGAAAGCACCAACCCCTTGAGCGCATCAGGGTGCGCCGCCGCATATTCTTGCGCGATAAACCCGCCATAGGAATGGCCGATCAGGATGATTTTGCCCAAATCCAGATACTGGCGCAACCCTTCCGCATCCGCAACAAACCGGTCAAACGTCAATTCGCTGAAATCCTCGGGATGTTCGGACCGGCCGTTGCCCAGATGGTCGTAATAGATGATCTGGACGTTTTGCAAGCCGTCCAGATAGGGGCGGAAATAGGTGTGGTCCAGCCCCAGCCCGCCATGCATGACCATAACAGGGGTGCCTTCGCCCACGGTTGTATAGTAGATTTCGGCACCATTGATCATGGCCGTTTCGGCAAATGCCGGCCCCGCCAGCATGGTCGCTGCGAAAAGAGTCGTTGTAATAGCTTTCATACCTGTGCCTCCCGCACAAAATTGGGAAAGAGGCAACAAGTTAACCAGTAATTACCAAAAAAGCAATTCTTGGGCAGCCAAGCCACACGGGCCAGAGGCTAAACCGGCTCTATTTGAACCGGTAGTTGATCCGCCCTTTGGACAGGTCATAGGGGGTCATTTCCACCTGAACCTTGTCTCCGGCCAGCACGCGAATGCGGTTCTTGCGCATTTTGCCTGCGGTATGGGCGATAATTTCATGGCCGTTCTCAAGCTCCACGCGGAAAGTCGCATTGGGCAAAAGCTCGGTCACGACGCCTGGAAATTCGAGAAGTTCTTCCTTGGCCATGTGGTCTCCAATCTTGTTCCACGCGGGGGACAGCCCCCCGCGCGGCATAGATGCGGCTATTTTGGCCGGATTTCAAGCCCTAAGCGGGGCCTTGGGACGAATTAGCGCGAATGGCCGCGCAAATATAGGCGGTGAAGCCTTCGCCGATCGCCTCATATCGCGCCTGAAAGTCCGGCGTGCTTTCGTACAGTTGCGCAAGGCCTGCATGGGCCTCTGGCGTGCATTCCCGCCCCCACA
>JALXER010000123.1 GCA_027069385.1 Paracoccaceae bacterium | reverse complement strand
CTACCGGCGCAAGCCGGTAGTGGTTTAGTAGCAAGTGATCATAACCCAACACTGAAACCATTTGCAGACCGCCTACGCGCCGCCGGAAACCCCATAAGGTTGTTGTCACAGCCGTTGCCAGAAAGCTCGTCACCATCGTGAATGCACTTTGCAAATCGCGCCAGACTTGGGTCTCTAACACCACTTGAAAAGGCAGTTGCTAATACATCTTGTTGATCGGCGGTTTGGCGTCTTTGGGCAGCGGGTCGATATAGCCCTCTTCGCCCAGCCGGTCTTGCAGGTCGGCCTTGGCCCTGGTGATCAGCACGGGGTCGCGAAACGCATCGACGCCGGTTGCGGCCATGACTTTGGCGGCATGGATCATCCCCTTGATTGCTGGCGCACCCTTGCCCTGCGCCACCATTTGCCACGAATGGAACGGCGTGCCGATGGCGTAATTCGCCCCCCAAAGCTGCACGGTCGGCACCACCCAACTGACATCGCCCACATCGGTAGAGCCGGGCAAATCAACCGGCGGCAATTCGGACGGCACCAGAAAATCCCCCAGAATTTTGTCTTTAAGCGGCGGCATTCCGGCCAGCGCATAGGTGCCCTTGATATCATCCGCACCCATAGTGGCCTGCATTTTAGCGGCATAGGCGTGGTCATCAGCGGTAAATTCCGGCGGGCCAAGCGCATCGAGGTTTTTTGCATCGCGTCACATAGCGGCCCGTTGGGCACCAGTTCCGAACTGACGGTAAACAGCGCGCCCTCTACCGAAGTTTCGCTCATCAAGGCCGCGCCTTTTGCGATCTTTTCCACCCGCGCAATCAGTTTCATCATTTCACGCGACGAGGGCTCGCGCACCACATAACGCATTTTGGCGCTGGCCTGCACCACGTTGGCCGCCGTGCCGCCCGCATCCAGATAGGCATAATGCACCCGTGCCTGATCAGACATATGTTCGCGCATATAGTTCACGCCGACGCTCATCATTTCCACGCCATCAAGGGCCGAGCGTCCAAGGTGCGGGCTGGCAGCGGCATGGCTGGCGCGGCCGGTAAAGGTAAAATTCAGATCCCCCGCCGCCAAAGAGGAGCCACGCATCACCTGCGCAATCGCCCCCGGATGCCATGTGATAGCAATATCGACATCGTCAAACACGCCGGCTTTGACCATAAAGGCCTTGGCAGAGCCGCCTTCCTCGGCCGGACAGCCGATATAGCGCACGCGGCCCTTGGTGCCGGTTTCGGCCAGCCAGTCGCGCACCGCAATCGCCGCCAGCATCGCGCCCGCGCCCAGCATGTTATGCCCGCACCCGTGGCCATGGCCGCCCTCGACCACCGGACAAGGTTCGGCGATATCCGCCTGTTGCGACAGGCCCGACAGCGCGTCATATTCGCCCAAGAAAGCAATCACCGGCCCGCCTTGCCCCGCTTCGCCCATCACGGCGGTGGGGATATCGGCCAGATTTTCGGTGATGGCAAAGCCCTGATGTTTCAGCTCGGCAATGTGCTCGGCCACCGAAGCCGTTTCCTGATAACAGATTTCCGGCATCCCCCAAACCCGATCGGCCAAGGCGTGTAGACGATCCCGGGATTTTTCGACATAGGGCCAAACAGGATGCTGGTTCATGTTCAGGGTTCCTTTTTCACGGGGAAAACTAGGGCGACTTGGTGCTGGCAATCACGTAATTGACCGACAGGTCACGTTCGGAGATCGACCAGCTCCAGCGCAGCGGGTTGAACACGAAGCCCGACCGGTTGACCTCGGCCAGCTTTGCGGTGGTGATCATTTCCGCCAACTCGTCGGGGGTGATGAACTTGCCCCATTCGTGCGTGCCCACCGGCAGCCAGCGCATCACCCGTTCGGCGCCGAATATGGCCACGGCATAGCTTTTGGGATTGCGGTTGATGGTCGAACACAACAGCAGCCCGCCGGGTTTCAGCAGGTCGTGGCAGGCGTTCAAAAAGGCCTGCGGG
>JALXER010000122.1 GCA_027069385.1 Paracoccaceae bacterium | reverse complement strand
GTATCTTCATGCTTCCATAAATACTCTCAGGGGGGAGCGACGCCAAGTCGCGAGGGGGCGGAACGCCCCCAAAACCGCCCGCAGGGCGGCCCGGCCCAAACGGAAGGGGTGAATTGCGTAAGCAATTCCGCCCCTGGAGTGCGGGAGCACCCCTGCCTTTATGCGCAAGGGGTCTTGGCCCTAGGCAGGTTTGCCATTGATCCATACCGCGCTGATCGCCCGGTCATCCCCCAGCATAATCGTCGGAAACAGGGTTTCCCAGAAATCGTCCGCGCCTTCGACCCGCTGCTCGATCACCTTGGTCGAACTCAGGTTCAGCACAACAATGTCGGCCTCGAACCCCGGAGCCAGATTGCCGATCCGGTCGCCAAGGCGCAATGCCTGTGCACTGCCGCGTGTCGCCATCCATAGCAGTTGCGCCGGATGCAGGGCATTGCCGCGTAGCTGTCCGATTTCATACGCCGTGGCCATGGTGCGCAGCATCGAAAACGACGACCCGCCCCCCACATCGGTTGCCAGCCCGGTCGGGATTCCCAGATCATGGGCTTTTTGCGCGTCGAACAGCCCCGAGCCGATAAAGGTATTCGAGGTCGGGCAATGGGCAAGGCTGGCGCCGCTATCCTTTAGCGCGCCCCATTCGCGATCGGTCAGATGAATGGCATGCCCCATCACTGCACCGGGGCCAACCAGCCCATAGTGTTCATATACTGCCAGATAGTCCGCATGGCCGGGGAACAGCTTGGCGACCCACTCGATTTCCTCGTGCTGCTCGCCAAGATGGGTCTGCATCAGCGCATCGGGAAACTGCGCCCATAGCGCGCCCGCTGCCTCTAGCTGGGTTTCCGACGAGGTCGGCGCAAAGCGCGGGCTGATCACATAGCCAAGCCGCCCCACCCCCTGCCATTTGTGCAACAGGGCCTTTGATTCCTCGTATCCGCTAAGCGCCGTATCGCACAGGGCCTCGGGCGCGTTGCGGTCCATCATCACCTTGCCGCCCAGCATCCGCATGCCGCGCTTTTGTGCGGCTTCGAAATAGGCATCGACCGATTCGGGATGCGTAGTGCAAAAGGCGCTGGCGGTGGTAATGCCGTTGGCAAGGTTCAGGTTCAGATAGCGCTCTGCCACCGCGTGGGCATAGGCCGCACTGCCAAAGCGCATTTCCTCGGGGAAGGTATAGCTGTTGAGCCAGTCGATCAGCCGCTTGCCCCAACTGGCAATAATCGCGGTTTGCGCATAATGGGCATGCGCATCGACAAACCCGGCCATCAGCAGGCCCTTGCCATAATCGGTAACCGGAATGTCGGGGTTGGCGGCCCGCAGGGTGTCGGCACTGCCGACCTCTATGATCTTGCCATCGCGAACCAGCACCGCGCCATGGGTAATGTGCTGCACCGCATCCGCAGGCGGCATTTGCCACGGGTTACCGATAAAGGTCAGGGTCTGGCCAAGAAGAATATGCGACATCAATAACTCGTTGTTGTTTCCCCATTCTTGACAAATAGCCGATGCAATTGCAATCGGCTTGGGCTAAGTTGCCCCAAAAGAGGGCACCCCATGACCGAACACACCCACAATTTCCCCGCTGAAGAGGATTACGGCCTGAATGTATCGCTGGTCGATGCGGTGCGCGAAGTGGTTGAACAAGGCTCTCAACAGCAGTTGCTAAGCCTGCTCGACCCGCTGCACGAAGCCGATATTGCCGATATTCTGGAGCAGATCAGCCCCTCGGAGCGCGAAGCCCTGCTGACCCTGTGGGGCCGCGAAATCGACGGCGAGGTGCTGTCGGAACTGGAAGAGGGCGTGCGCGACGAGGTGATGCGCGACCTGCCCGACGACCTGCTGGCCGAAGCGGTGCGCGACCTGGAAACCGATGATGTGGTCTATCTGGTCGAGGATCTGGACGAACCGCAACAGGAAAAACTGCTCGAAAAGCTGGATGATGCCGACCGGATTGCGGTGGAACGGGCACTGACCTATGACGAGGACAGCGCCGGTCGCCTGATGCAGCGCGAAGTGGTGGTGGCACCCGAGCACTGGACGGTGGGCGATATCATCGACTATATGCGCGGCGCCGACCACCTGCCCGAAAGCTTTTACGACGTGATCGTGGTTGATCCGCTGATGCATCCGGTCGGCGAGGTCCGCCTTGCGACTATTATGGGCACGGCGCGCGAAGTGCCGATTGCCGACCTGATGGAGAAAGACTTCCGCACCATTCCGGTCGATCAGGATATCGAGGACGTGGCCTATGCCTTCAACCAGTATCACATGGTCAGCGCGCCGGTGGTCGACCCCGAAGGGCGGCTGGTCGGGGTGATCACCATCGATGATGCGATGGAGGTTCTGGAAGACGAGGTAGAGGAAGACATGAACCGGCTGGCCGGGGTTGGCGACGAAGACCTGACCGACAAGGTCTGGCGCATCGTCAGGGCGCGGTTCCCGTGGCTGTCGGTAACGCTGTTCTCGTCGATCCTGTCCGCAACGGTGATTTCGCAATTTACCGATGCTATCGGGCAGATCGTCGCGCTGGCGGTGCTGATGCCGATCGTGGCTTCGATGGGAGGTAACGCGGGCACCCAGACCCTGACGGTGGCGGTGCGTGCGTTGGCCACCCGCGACCTGACCTCGTCAAACGCGATGCGAATTGTCATGCGCGAGGTCATGGTCGGGTTGATGAACGGCGTGGTGTTTGCAATCGTGATCGGGGTCGCGGGGGGGGGGTGGTTTCAGGATCCGATGCTGGGCGTGGTGCTGGCAATGGCAATGGTGGTGAACATGCTGGTGGCGGGTCTTGCGGGGATACTGGTGCCGATTACGCTGGATAAACTCGGTGCCGATCCGGCGCTGGCCTCGGGGGCGTTTGTTACCACGGTGACCGATATTATTGGTTTTTTCTCTTTTCTGGGGCTGGCGGCGTGGATGCTGCTGTAACCGGGCGGCGCGTCTGATGTTATGCCCGTGGCAACGCCGCTCCCGCGCCGCGTTGAAAGCTTTGCGCATGTGGACAGGGGGGAACCGGCTGTGGTCAGACCTGATCTTTTCCGAGAACCCCCGCGGGGGTGAATGGCGCTTGCGCCAGAGGGGGCTGGCCCCCTGCCGAGGCGAAGCCGAGGCCCGGCCCAAGCGGAAGTCGTTGGCTGGCTTTAGCCAGTCAATGGCTGGAGTGCGGGAGCGCCCGGAACTTGGGGGGACCAGGGCGTAGACCCATAATCCACAGGCCACCAGCGCGATCCTCGCGAAATATCAATGGGTTGGGGCGCGCGGCACAGGGTGGTTCCCTTTGCAAGCGGCCCGAGCCATTGAGATGAAGCGAGGATCGCGCTGGTGGCCTGTGGATTATGGGTCTACGCCCTAGAGTCAGGATCAAACCGTCCGTAGCCAGCCCCGACCGGTCGGGCGCGGCGCGTCTGCTGTCTTGCCCGTGGCACCGTGCCACCCGCGCCGCCTTGCAATCGTTACGCCTTTGGCAAGGCCTGCCGGCGCGCATCGGGAAAAAGGGTTGACCCTTGCCGCCTTGCGCCGTCTAATCGCCCGACCAACCAAACCGGAGGCCCCATGCCCTTGCCAGATTCCATCAACGCCACCCAAAGCATGCTCACGACAACCGGCTATGTGTGCTCGCGCGAACTGGCAACCGTGGTCTTTCTGTCGCTCAAGCTCGGGCGGCCGCTGTTTCTGGAAGGCGAGGCCGGGGTTGGCAAGACCGAAATCGCCAAGGCACTGGCCGCCGCTTTGGGCCGCCGCCTGATCCGGCTGCAATGCTACGAGGGGCTGGACGCATCCAGCGCCGTTTACGAATGGAATTTCGCCGCGCAGATGGTGGCGATCCGCGCCGCAGAGTCCGGCGACCGCGAGGGGCTAAAGGCCGAGCTGTTCTCGGATGAATACCTGATCCGCCGCCCGCTGCTCGAGGCCATGCAGCCCCAACCCGGCGGTGCCCCGATCCTCTTGATCGACGAACTCGACCGCACCGACGAACCCTTCGAGGCCTTCCTGCTCGAAGCCCTGTCGGACTATCAGGTCACCATCCCCGAACTGGGCACCATCACCGCGCCTGAACCGCCCATCACCATCCTGACCTCCAACCGCACCCGCGAGGTCCACGACGCGCTGAAACGCCGCTGCCTGTACCACTGGGTCGATTACCCCGACTTTGATCGCGAAATGGAGATCCTGCAATCCCGCGCCCCCGAAGCCACCGAGGCCCTGAGCCGCGAGATCGTCGCCTTTGTGCAGCGCCTGCGTACCGAGGACCTGTTCAAAAAGCCCGGGGTGGCCGAAACCATCGACTGGGCCAAATGCCTGCTGGCGCTGGACGCAATCGCCCTTTCCCCGCAACTGATCGCCGATACATTGGGTGCGATCCTCAAATACCAGGACGATATCCAGAAGCTGGCGGGCAGCGAGGCCACCAGGATTCTGGAAGAGGCCAGGAAGGGGCTGGAAGGATGATCCAGCTTTATCCCAACCTCTCGGCTATGCGCGTCCCCTCCCCCGCTTGCGGGGGAGGGTTAGGGTGGGGGCTTTGCGCCAATTGCTCAACATCTTAGGCCACTAACATGCCCGCCTTTCCCGACCTCCCCATCCCCGAAGACGGCAAGCTGGCCGCCAATATCACCTATTTCGCCCGTGCGCTCAGGGCGGCGGGGGTTCCGGTGGGGGCCGGAAGGCTGATTGATGCGATCAGGGCGGTAGAGGCCGTAGGCTTTTCAGGCCGCCGGGATTTTTACTGGACGTTGCATGCCTGCTTCGTCAGCCGCCCCGAACAACGGATAGTCTTCGGGCAGGTGTTCCGGTTGTTTTGGCGCGACCCGCAATTCCTTGAACACATGATGGGCATGCTGCGCCCGACCTTGCGCGGGGCCAACGAACCGCGCCAAAAGAAAGACGCGGAGCGCCGCGCCGCCGAAGCTTTGCTCGACGGGGCCAATCACGAAATCCCCGATCTGCCCGAAGAAGGCGAAGAGGTGGAGTTCGACGCCACCCTGAGCTTTTCAACCTCGGAGAAGCTTAGACAGCAGGATTTCGAACAGATGAGCACCGATGAGATGGCCCGCGCGCGTCGCGCCATTAGCCAGATCATCCTGCCGGTTCGCCCGATTGCCAGCCGCCGGACAGTGCCGGCGACCTGTGGCGCGATGCCGGACTGGCGCGCCACCCTGCGCGGCGCGATGCGCACCGGGGGCGAGGTGCAGCGCATCAGGCGGCGCAAACGCAAACAGCACTACCCCAACCTTGTGGCCCTATGCGATATTTCCGGCTCCATGTCGGGCTATTCGCGCATGTTGCTGCACTTTTTGCATGCGGCGAGCAACGCCAAAGGGGCGGGCTGGGCGCGGGTGCACAGCTTTACCTTTGGCACGCGCCTGACCAATATCACCCGACATTTGCAGCAACGCGATGTGGATACGGCGCTGAGCGCCGCGGGGCATCAGGCGCAGGACTGGCAAGGCGGCACGCGGATCGGGGAAAGCCTGCACCGGTTTAACCGCGACTGGTCGCGGCGGGTGCTGGGGCAGGGCGCCGTGGTGCTGCTGATCACCGACGGGCTGGATCGTGACGATGCCAACCTGCTTGCGCGCGAGGCCGAGCGCCTGCACCTGTCATCGCGCCGGTTGATCTGGCTCAACCCGCTCTTGCGCTGGGACGGATTCACCCCCAAAGCTGCCGGTGTGCGCGCGTTGCTGCCCCATGTGGATACATTCTGCGCCAGTCACTCGATTGCCTCGATCGAGGCGCTGGCCGCGATCCTGAGCCGCGCCGGTGACAGCGGCGACAAATCCCGCCTGATGTCGATGCTGTAATACGTCCCGAACCCCTCCCGCACTTCAGCCATGGACTGGCTAAAGCCAGCCCACGACTTCCGTTTGGGCCGCGCCCTCGGCTTCGCCATCGGGCGGGGTCGCTGCGCTAGCGTTGGGTTGTGGGTGGGGGACGGTCGGGACGCGCCTAGGGCGCGTGATGGGAAAGGGCGTGTTTGTGGCGAAGGGGGTGGCGGGCTGAAGCCCGCCCTACACTCACCCTGCATCTTCATTCTTCTGTAAGTACTCTCAGGGGGGAGCGACGCATGTCGCGAGGGGGCGGAACGCCCCCCTGCCGCCCGCAGGGCGGCCCGGCCCAAACGGAAGGGGTGAATTGCGTAAGCAATTCTGCCCCTGGAGTGCGGGAGCGCCCGGTTTTCCTTAGGCAATGATGCGCGGGTTGTCGCCAAGCGTCACATCGGGGAACACCACCCGTTCCAGATCGGAGACCGACAGGCCGAACAGGTCGCGCAGCATCCAGCCGACATTGGCGCGCACGTCGCGGGTCGGCATCAGGTCGCGGTTCTGGTACAGGTCCAACTCGCCCAACCCGGGCCACTGGCCGTGCACCTTTGCGCCCGACAGCGCCCCGCCGGCCATTAGCATCGCTCCGCCGGTGCCGTGGTCGGTGCCCGCCGAGCCGTTTTCGCGCACGGTGCGGCCAAACTCGGTCATGGCGACCACGGCGGTACTCCCCCAATTGGCCCCCAGCGTTTCCTTAAGCGCCAGTATCGCCTCGGCCAGCGTGCCGGTCTGGCGTTTGATCAGGTTGGCCTGCCGGTTGTGGCTATCCCAGCCGCCGATGGAAAACGCGGCAATCCGTGCCTCGCCATTCAACTGCTGCGCTGCAAACTCGGCCAGTATCTTTGCCGAGCCGGGTCGGGCGTTATTCATCTGCGGCTCGGGCATCTCGTTGGCAATTTCGGTGGCCACGGTGATCGCGTTTTTGAACAGCGGGTCGTTCTGATAGATCATCCCCAGCAGGTTCTGCGCCTGATCGGACAGGTTGAACGACAGCTCCGGGCTCCAGGCCGAGAAGGGTGCGTCGCCTTCGAGCAGCAACAACCGTTCGCGACCCACGGCAAAGGCGGTGTGGATGTCGGCACCGGGCAGCAGGGTCAGCATCCGGTTGAGCCAGCCATTCTGATTGGCGCTGAACTGGAAATCCGACGCACCGCTGCCGGTTTCCAGCAGGTCCTGCCCGTCAAAATGGCTGCGTTTGTCGCGATAGGGCGTCGAAACCGCGTGGCCAAAGGCCAGCTCTCCGGCGCGCCAAAGCGGCATCAGGTCGCCCAGACCGGCATTCAGGGCAAAGAAGCCGTCGAGCTCATGCGCCCCTGCCGCCTCTCCGGTTTTCAGCTTTTGGCGATAACCGGCAAAGGCAGGATCGCCTACCGGCTGGACAATATCCAGCCCGTCCATAGCCCCGCGAAGAATGATCACCACAAGGCGGTTTTCGCCGGGCATCGAGGCCCATGTTACCGGTGTCACCAGCGGAGAAGCAGCGGCGGAGCAGCCCAGCAACAGGCTGCGGCCCAGAAACTTGCGTCGGGATAAGGTCATGTTATTCCTCCTGATTATCGGCGCATCAGGCCGGGGGAAACCAGCAGCAGCGCCACGCCTTCCCATTTGGCCTCGGCGGCGGCAATGGCGAATGAAAGCTCGCCCGGGGCCGTATCGCCCAGAATGGTGTCGAGCAACTGGCGCGGGTCGATCTGGCTGGCATGATCGTGTGCCAGCTTGCCCGCCCACGAGATCCGCGCGGCCAAAAGCGGCGGGGTGATCCAGGCCTCGGCCTCTTCGGGCCAGCCATTGGGGCCGGGGGGGTGGAACGGCTGTTGCCCCATGCCCTCCAGCGCCTTGAGGATCGATTCGCGCATTTCCCGCGGGGTGATCGACTCCAGAATTTCCTGTGTGATCCCCGTCGCGCGAAAGCAGGTAATGATATATTCAAACGGCGGACGCACCTTTTGCGCCTGTGGTGACAGGGCGGCCGGATGGGCCAGCAACACCCGATAGAAGGCCATCAGCGACCCGTTATCGGCCAGATAGGCCGTCACCATGTCCTCGACCAGATCCTGCGGATGCTCCGGCCCGATAAAATGGGTCACAAGCTTGCCGGCCAGATGGCGCGCGGTGGCCGGTTTCATGGCCAGATCCTCGAGAAAAGCTTCGATCGCATCGAGGCTTGGCCGCCCGTGACCATAGCTTTGCCCCAGCACGGTTTCGGCCCCCGGTTCGGCGCGGTTCGGGATGAACTTGGTGCCTTCCGGCCCGATGCCAAGGCCGGTCAGCAACTCGGCAAACTGGCGCACATCGGTCTGGGTATAGGGGCCGTTCACGCCCAGCGTATGCAACTCCAGCACCTCGCGGGCCAGGTTTTCGTTCAGGCCGACATGGCGGCGTTGTCCAGCCGGGGAGTTCGGCCCGACCGAGGCGCTTTGGTCCAGATAGCGGATCATCGAGGTATGCTCTACCACCGCGCGCAGCATGTCGGCAAATCGGCCGGCGATGTGCGGGCGGATCGCGGTTTCAAAATAGTTGCCCAGCATGTAGCGCTCTATCAGGGCGTTGGGCGAGACGGTAAAATGGTCGATCCAGAAGGCGAAAAGCCGCTCGGCAAAGCCGTTCGGGCTTAGGGTGGGCTAGATGATCAGGCGGCGAATATCCTCTTGCACCTGACGGGCAAGGCGGCGGCGCTGGGCAACATAGGCATCCGACTGGCGGTCCTGCGCCTTGCGGAATTCGAGAAATGCCATGACCTGCCGCATCCGCTCGGCCACATCCGGCCCGGGCGGCGCGGGCGTAAACCACGGCGTTTCCAGTTGCGATAACAGGTCGGGGTCGGGGCGCGGGGCACCCGGACGAATGCCATAGCCGAACCTGTTGGCCAGAATAATATCGGATGTACCGGTCATGGTATCCCCTTTGCGTCTGTGTTTGCTCTTTGCCTGAATAACACGGGTCGGCCCGACAATTCCGGCGAAATTTTTCAGCAGGCCGGAAATGGCCGATGGCGAATCACTCGAACACCTCGTCCGGGTCAACGCCCCAGATGCCCGATTTCGCCACCCAGCCGCGATACCCGTCGGCGCGTATCTCGCACCAGTTCAGATTACAGCGCAGCAACCGGCCGATCACACCGCGATTGGCCTTGGCGACCGGTGCCGAATCCGGGTCGGGTTCTTCAAACATCAGCACCTGTTCAAGGGTCACCACCACGTTGCGCACCCGGCTAAGCACGATTGAATGCACCCAGCCGGTAACCCCATCCACATCGGTAACCCGCCGCCACGCACCGTATTCGGCCGTCACCCTCAAGGGGGTGCCGCGATGGCGCAGCACCCAGTCGATCCGGTGGGTCTGGGCAGGGCCGCGGCGCATATAGGCCTGCGCCCCCTTGATCGACACATAACGCGGCATCGGCAGGTTGGTCACCGGCCCGCGGCCCTGTTCCTGCGCATGGGCCACCCCGCCCAGAACCAGCATCGCCAGCAAGAGTATCCGCCCCAGCATTATTTTATTTCCCTTCACAAATTTCCCTGCCATGATAACAGAAAAGAAAGCCCGAAAGGAACCTGCAATCATGCCAAACCCGCCCCGCGCCAAAGTCATCGTTACCCGCCGCCTGCCCGAACCGGTAGAGACCCGGATGCGTGAATTGTTTGACGTTGAACTATATGATGCCGACACCCCGATGACTCGCGAGCAACTGGCCGACGCCATGGCGCGCGCCGACATTCTGGTGCCGACGCTGGGCGACCGGATCGATCAGGGATTGCTGGCGCGGGCCGGTGAAAACCTGCGCCTGATTGCCAATTACGGGGCCGGGTTTGACCATATCGACGTGCAGACCGCGCTGCAACGGGGCATCATGGTGACCAACACCCCCGGCGTGTTGACCGAGGATACCGCCGATATGGCCATGGCGATGATCCTGTCGGTTCTGCGCCGCCTGCGCGAGGGCACCATGCTGATGCAGCAGGGCGAGTGGCAGGGCTGGTCGCCCACGGCGCTGATGGGGCAGCGGGTCGGCGGTAAACGGCTGGGCATTCTGGGCATGGGGCGCATCGGGCAAGCCGTGGCGCAACGCGCCCGCGCCTTTGGGCTTCAGGTGCATTACCACAACCGGCGCAGGCTGCATGAATCAACAGAAAATGCTTTGGAAGCAACCTATTGGGAGAGCCTGGACCAGATGCTGGCACGGGTTGACATCCTGTCGATCCACTGTCCGCACACGCCGGGCACCTTTCATTTGCTGAACGCGCGCCGCCTGAAACTGATGAAACCCAGCGCCATTGTCATCAACACCGCCCGCGGTGAAATCGTTGACGAAAACGCCCTGACCCGCATGCTGCGCAGTGGCGAGCTGGCGGGCGCGGGGCTGGATGTTTTCGAGCATGGCAACGACATCAACCCGCGCCTGAAGGGGCTGGATAATGTGCTGCTGCTGCCGCATATGGGCTCGGCCACGGTCGAGGGGCGCGTCGAGATGGGCGAGAAGGTGATCATCAACATCAAAGTGTTTGTTGACGGCCACCGCCCGCCCGATCAGGTTGTTCCGGCGATGCTTTAGGTCGCAATATTGGTTAACTGTTCAACTATCCGCTTGCGCACCGGCGGCAATACATTGCCAAGCCGCAGCGCAACGTCGCGCATCACCCGCCCCGGCAGGGTGTTATTGGTATAGAGCTTAACCAGTATATTGGTGCCGTGATACAATGGCTTGGCCACCCGCCCCAGCGCCGATTCATACGCCTTCAGCACCGCAGGCGACCCGATATCCGAACCGTTTTGCAAGGCGTTGCGCACTTCGGCACCCAGCAGGCTTGCGCCGGTCAGCCCCAGATTGAACCCGTGCGCCGTTACCGGATGCATGCCCACGGCCGCATCGCCGATCAGGGCAAAACGGGTGGACACAAACCGGTTGGCCAGCACCCCGACCAGCGGATAGGGGAAGCGTTCGGAAACAAGGGTCATTTTGCCCAGCTTGTGGTCGAACCGGCGGGCAATATCGGCCGCAAACGCCGCGTCATCCATGGCCAGCACCGCATCGGCGGCCTGCGCTGGCAAGGTTACCACCACCGAGGATTTATTGCCATACATCGGCAAAACCGCCAGCGTTTGGTCATAGTGAAAGCATTCGAAAGCGGTATCTTCGTGGCTTTTCTCGTGCTCCATTTCGCAGACAATCACCACGCGGCCAAAGTCGGTCATCGCGGCGGAAATACCCATCTTGCGACGGGTGTTGGAAAAGCGGCTATCGGCGGCAATCACCATATCCGATTCAAACGCGCGCCCGTCCGAAAGCGTGACAACCCCCTTGGTAACATTGGTGTGGGTCGCGGTTACCTCTACCCCGCAGATAATGTCTATGTTTTTGTAATCTTTGACAGATTCATAAGCGACCTGCCGGATAACATGGTTGGGAACAATATGCCCCAGATAGTCGGCATCGCTGCTGGCGCTGTCAAAATGCAGCGTATAAGGCGACTTGCCGTTCACCACCTTGGCGTCGCGAATCGTGCCGATTTCGGTGGCCGGGATGCGCTCCCACATACCCAGTTCAACCATGGTTTTTTCCGAGCTGTGGGTCAGGGCAATGTCGCGCCCGTCGCCCGGCGGGTTGGCCAGAACCGATTGGTCGGATTTTTCGAGCACGGCGATCTGCAACCCGGTATCGGCCAGCGTTCGCGCCACCGACAATCCGGCGGGTCCGGCTCCGATGATCACGATGTCGTATTTTGCTGGTGCTTTGCTGGCCATGATATCCTCCTGCGTTTATCCGGCGCGGCAAATATACGTCCAAACGGGGCCGGAATTCAAGCGGGATCGCCCTTGGGCACATCACAAACCGGACAGCCGTCGCGTTTCGAAATACCCAGCTTGCGGGTCTCGCCATAAAGCGCGTCAAAGACCAGCATTTCGCCCCGCAACCCCGCGCCGGCACCGGTAATCGCCTTGATCGCCTCACCAGCCATCATCGCGCCCATCACACCGGCCAACGCCCCCATCACACCGGCCTGCGCACAACTGGGGGCCAGCCCGTCGGCGGGTTTCTCGGGGTAAACACATTGATAACACGGGCCGCCACGCGCCGGATCATAAAGGCTGATCTGGCCTTCCCATTGGCTCATCGCGGCGGAAATCAGCGGTTTTTGCAGCGCAACACAGGTGCGGTTGACCAGATAACGGGTGTCGAAATTATCGGTTCCGTCAAGCACCAAATCATATTGTCCAATGATTTGTTCAGCGTTATCAACGGATAAGCGCAGTTTATGCGGAACCACCCGAACATCGGGGTTCACGCGGGCCAGCGATTGCGCCGCGCTTTGGGTTTTGTCCATGCCCACATTCCGGGTGTCGTGCAAAACCTGCCGTTGCAGGTTGGACAGGCTGACCACATCATCATCCACCACCCCGAGCGTCCCGACCCCCGCCGCCGCCAGATATAACAGGGCAGGGCTGCCAAGCCCTCCGACGCCGATGCAAAGCAGTTTAGCGTTCAACAGCTTTTGCTGGCCCGGCCCGCCAATTTCCCGCAGCACGATATGCCGGGCGTAACGGTTGATCTGGTCAGGGGTCATAATTGCCATTTCTATAGATAAATGAACGGGTTAGCCGATGCCGTCGAACAGGTCCGAGGATAGATAGCGTTCGGCAAAACTGGGAATGATCACCACAATTCGCTTGCCGTTCACCCCGGGCCGGTGGCCGATTTCGACCGCCGCAGCCAGCGCGGCCCCCGACGAGATCCCCACCGGAATGCCTTCGGTCTTGGCGACGTTGCGCGACATTTCAAACGAGGTCTGGTTACCGATGGTCAGCACCTCGTCGATCAGCGAGGCATCCAGCGTATCGGGCACAAACCCCGCGCCAATCCCCTGAATTTTGTGCGGACCAGCGGCATTGCCGCTTATCACGGCCGAATCTTCGGGCTCTACGGCGACAATGCGCACCTGCGGATTGCGCTCTTTCAACACCCGCGCGACCCCGGTCAGGGTGCCGCCGGTGCCAACGCCCGAGACAAAAACATCGACATTACCGCCGGTATCGGCCCAGATTTCCTCGGCCGTGGTGGCCGAATGGATATCCGGATTGGCGGGGTTTTTGAATTGTTGCGGCATGATCGCGCCGTCAATACTCGCCACCAGTTCCTCGGCCTTTTCGATCGCGCCACCCATGCCTTTTGCCGCGTCGGTCAACACCAGTTCCGCCCCGAGCAGTGCCAGCATCTGACGGCGTTCAATCGACATGCTTTCAGGCATGGTCAGAATCAGCCGATAGCCCCGCGCCGCGCAAACAAAGGCCAGCGCAATGCCGGTATTGCCCGATGTCGGCTCTACCAATACCCCGCCCGGCATCAATTTGCCCTGTTTTTCCAGCGCATCGATCATCCCCACACCGATCCGGTCCTTGACCGAGGCCAAAGGATTGAAAAATTCAAGTTTAGCCAGTATTTCTGCCTCGACGGATTGATTTTGTGCAAATTTTCGCAACATGACCAAAGGGGTGCCGCCATAGGTCTCGGTAATATCGCCATAGATTTTTCCGCGTGGGGTTGGTGGCATTGGCTTGATCTCCCTGTTATATATCGAAACTCGCCGTGTCGTCTCCGGCACGGCTTATTCCAGCTTGTTGCGCCCGATTGCACAGATCCTCCATCGACAATTTGTCAAAACTGGCCAGCAAATTCTGATAGGCGGTTTCCCGGATCGGGTTGAGTATAACCGACCCGAGGGCCGATTGTGAAACGGACAAATTGTCATCCGTGTCCATTTCCTCGATCACCCTTAACACATCGCCAAGACTGATCCGCCGACGTTCGCGCGCCAGCGTATAGCCCCCGCGCGGCCCCCGAACCCCTTTCAGAATTCCGGCCCGCACCAGTTGCTGCAACACCTGTTCAAGATAGCGCTGCTGAACCCCCTGACGTTCGGTAATATCCTTGGATTGCACCGGATCGGGACGGGCATTATAGGCAACGTCCAGCACTGCCTCTAATGCCAACATGGATTTTTTGGATAATGCGAGCATAATTAGTTTCCTGTTGAACCAAATCCGCCGTCACCCCGCTTTGTATCGGACAGGGTATCGACCTCTTCAATATGGCACTGAACAACCGGCGCAATAACCATCTGGGCAATGCGCTGGCCCGACTGAATAATATAGTCGGTATCGCCATGATTTATCATAATAATTTTAACTTCGCCTCGAAAATCGCTGTCTATGGTACCCGGTGCGTTGACCAGCGTAATACCATGGTTAAGCGCCAGACCGGAGCGCGGGCGAATCTGCCCTTCAAACCCGTTGGGAATTTCGAACCTAAGCCCGGTTGGCACCGCAACCCGCTGATCTGGTTCAAGGGTGAACGACCCATCGGGCAGCGCCGCGCAAATGTCCATTCCGGCCGCCGCATCACTTTGATAAGCTGGCAACGCACCGTCCCGAACCTCGCCCACACGCTGAACCCGAACCGTAACGCTCATCGCAGGGCCTCGACAATCTTTTGCGCCAGATGCTGGCCGACCTCGGTTTTGCTCATCTCGGGCCATGTTTCAGCGCCGGTTTTTGTGACAAAAACAACCGTATTATTCTGCCCGCCCATAATGCCGGTTTCGGGGCTAACATCATTGGCCAAAATCCAGTCACAGCCCTTTTTGTCCAGCTTGTTGCGCGCATATTCGGCGACATTCTGCGTTTCGGCTGCAAAGCCGACAACCAGACGGGGCCGGTCGGTGGTGCGCTTGGCAACGCTTTGTAAAATATCGGTATTTTCCGAGAAAGACAAAACCGGCAACGCCCCGTCATTCTGCTTTTTGATCTTGTTTTCCGCCACCCCGTCAACCCGCCAGTCGGCCACCGCCGCCGCAAAAATCGCCACATCTACAGGGCCGACATCATTAACCGCTTCAAGCATCTGCGCCGCGGTTTCGACCTCGATTATCTGCGCCCCGTTTGGCCGCGCCGCACTGGCCGGACCGGTGACAAAACTGACGCGCGCGCCCAGATCCAGCAGCGCGCGGGCAATGGCGGCCCCTTGCGTGCCCGAACTGCGATTGGCGATATAGCGCACCGGATCAATGGGTTCGTGCGTCGGGCCCGAGGTCACCAGAACATGCCGCCCCGCCAGCGGTCCGGGCTGGCCTTTGGCCAGAACCGCCCGCGCAATTTCAGCCGGTTCGGCCATGCGACCCAAGCCGAATTCGCCACAAGCCATATCGCCTTTGTCCGGCCCGATAATCCCGATGCCGTCCTGCTCAAGTTGTGCAATATTGCGCTGCGTCGCGGGGTGTTCCCACATGCGGACATTCATGGCGGGCGCGATCATCACCGGCTTGTCGGTCGCCATCAGCACCGTCGAGGCAAGATCATTGGCGAGCCCGTTGGCCATCTTCCCGATCAGGTCGGCGGTGGCGGGTGCGACCACCACGATATCCGCCGCGCGGGAAAGCTCGATATGCCCCATTTCGGATTCATCATTCAGATCGAACAATTCGGTAAACGCCTTGTTGGCGGCCAGCGCCGAGACCGATAGTGGCGTCACGAATTCTTGTGCGGCTTTGGTCAGAACGGGGGTCACCTGAATGCCGGAACGGCTGAAAATACGGATAAGCTCCAGACATTTGTACGCCGCAATTCCGCCGCCGATAACCAAAAGCACTTTGCTGATCTGTTGCATTATCCACCCCCGGAGGACATAACCGCTTGCCATATGTGTAGATTAAATTAACCTGCACCTCAAGGCTCATGCGTGGGATAACAGGGCAATTCTGATGGAAATTTATCGGATAATCCGGTATCGGAAAATACCCTTATCGAACAATATTGGTAAATAAACCCGATGAAAGTTGCAAAAAACGAACATTTGACCCTGATTCTTGGCGGCGCACGATCCGGCAAGTCAAATTTTGCTGAATCTCTGGTTCTGCAATCCGGACTGGAGCCGGTCTATGTCGCCACCGCAACGGCGGATGATGCGGAAATGAAGACCCGCATCGAAAAACATGCTAAAGCGCGGGCCGGTTTGTGGCAGTTAATCGAGGAGCAAACGGCCATCAGCCGTATTTTCTATAGCGCCCAAAGCGGCCAGATTCTGTTGGTGGATTGCCTGACCCTATGGCTGTCCAATCTTGTTTTTGCCGGCAAGAACGTGGAAACCGAGGCCGAAACCATGCTAAATGCGGCCCGTCGGAGTGCGGCAAGAATTGTTTTTGTTTCCAATGAGATCGGGATGGGGCTGGTGCCGGATAACGCGCTCGGGCGCCGGTTTCGCGACCAACAGGGGGCGTTGAACCAACGGGTTGCGGCGCTTTCCGATCAGGTGTTCTTTGTCGCGGCCGGATTGCCGCTGGCGCTGAAGGGGGCGTTGCCATGAGCACGCGCTGGTGGTGGATTCGTCATGGTCCAACCCATGCGGACGGGCTGGTTGGCCATCTGGACTTACCGGCGGATCTGTCAGATAGTTTAACGCTAACCAATCTTGACCGGTTTCTGCCCGACAACGCGCCGGTTATCTCGTCCGATCTGGTTCGGGCCGCGGCCACCGCCGACCGGATATGCAACGCCCGCCAACGGCTGCCCTCGACCGCGGAATTGCGCGAAATGGATTATGGCGACTGGGACGGCAGGTCTTTTGCCGACATTACCCGCAGCGACCCGGTTTTGTCACGTCAGTATTGGGAGGAGCCGGGCCATACCGCCCCCCCAAACGGTGAAAGCTGGAACCGGTTTGCAGGCAGAATTCATGCCGAGATTACCCGAATTTCACACGAATATCCGAACAAAGACCTGATCATCGTTGCGCATTTCGGCGTTATTCTTGCGGCCTTGCAATTGGCAACCAGCATGGATGCGAGGTCGATATTCTCGTTTAAAATTAATAACCTGTCGGTAAGCAGTTTTACACACCTGCCCGAAAACAACGCCTGGCGAGTCGAGATGGTTAATCAATCGGTCAAGTTTTAACCACAAAATTAACCTTTGTTAAACCAATCCGGTCGAGACTACGATCTCTATCAAGGCGGGTTTCATGGTTGCTCTAAGCTATACGGTTGCGTTTCAGGGGGTCGAGGCCAAAATTGTCGAGGTGCAATGTGCGCTGTCCTCGGGGATTCCGGCGTTCAATCTGGTCGGGCTGCCCGACAAGGCGGTTTCCGAGGCAAAAGAGCGGGTGCGCGCTGCAATTACCGCTATGGGTCTGGCGCTGCCGGCAAAACGTATAACGATAAACCTTTCGCCTGCCGACTTGCCAAAATCCGGTTCGCACTTTGACTTGCCGATCGCGGTTGCCTTGCTGGCGGCGATGGATGTCCTGCCGCGCGAGCAGATGAAATCGCAGCTTTCGCTGGGGGAACTGGCGCTGGACGGGTCGTTGATTCAGGTGACCGGTGCTTTGCCCGCGGCGATGGCGGCGGCGCAACAGGATTGCGCGCTGATCTGCCCCGAAAGCAGCGGTGCCGAGGCGGCGTGGGTCGGGGCTTCGCAGGTGATCGCACCGGATTCACTGCTGGCGCTGGTGAACCACTTCTCGGGAAAAAATATCATTGCCGACGCAATACCGGGTGAGGTAAAGCAACCTAAGCATTTGAAAAACCTGTCAGATGTAAAGGGGCAGGAAAAGGCAAAGCGGGCGTTGGAAATTGCAGCGGCGGGTGGGCACCACTTTCTAATGGTCGGCACGCCGGGGTCGGGCAAGTCGATGCTGGCGGCGCGAATGTCGGGGATTTTGCCAGAGATGACGCCGGTCGAGGCGCTGGAAACCTCGATGATCCACTCGATCGCCGGACTGCTGGACGAAGGCGGGATTTCGCGCGAGCGCCCCTATCGCGCCCCGCATCACACCGCCAGCATGGCCGCGATTGTCGGGGGCGGGCGCGGGGCGAAACCGGGCGAAATATCACTGGCGCATAACGGGGTGCTGTTTCTGGACGAGTTTCCCGAATTTCCCCGAACGGTCATCGAAACCTTGCGCCAACCCATCGAAACCGGCGATGTCATGGTGGCGCGGGCCAACGCGCATATCCGCTATCCGGCGCGGTTCATGCTGTTGGCGGCGGCGAATCCGTGCAAGTGCGGCTATCTGAGTGACCCGTCGCGGGCCTGCGCGCGGGTGCCGCTGTGCGGACAGGATTATCTGGGCCGGATCAGCGGCCCGATGATGGACCGTTTCGACCTGCGGGTCGACGTGCCCCCTGTCACGGTTCAGGATCTTTCAACGGCGCCCACGGGCGAGGATTCGGCCAGTGTGGCCCGACGTGTTGCCGCGGCTAGGGCGATACAAACCAAGCGATATCAGCATGTTGAGGGGGTTTACACCAATGCCTCGGTCGAGGGGGACAAGCTGGCCGATCTGATGAATATGACCGCCGAGGCACGCGGGATTGCCGAAAGCGCCGCCGGGCGGTTCCACCTGTCGGCGCGGGCCTATTACCGGGTGCAAAAGGTGGCCAGAACCATTGCGGATCTGGCGCAATCGGCCAGTATTTCCAAGCCGCATATCGCCGAAGCGCTAAGCTATCGGCTGAGTATCTAGCATTTTTCGAACCACTTGCGCGACCTCGGTCAGGGCTGCTTTGGCCTCGGGGGCGAGGGCGGCAAAAAACGGCAGGACATGGGGGGTGTGGCGGGTCACGTTCACGGTGACATTGGCACCATGATCGCGCAGCACCTGCGCCATGCGCAAGGTGTCATCCAGCAGGATTTCGGTGTCGCCAACGGTCAGATAGCAAGATGGTGCACCGTTAAACGACCCGAATAAAGGTGAGGCGAGCGGCGAGGCGGCATCTTGGCCATTCAGGTAATAATCCCGCGCTTCGGCGATGCGTTCGGGGGGCAACATCAGCTCGATATCGGCGTTGGATTGCATGGATGCGCCGGACAGGGTCAGATCGGTCCACGGGCTTAGGGCAAACAGGCCGGCAGGGCGTGGCAGGTCGGTTGCGCAGATCCTTGCAAGCAAAGCCAGCGCCAGACCACCACCGGCGGAATCACCGCCAAGTACAATATCATTTGACGTTAAACCGGATTCCAGCAAGGCCTGATAGGCGGTCAGCGCATCATCAATAGCAGCGGGAAACGGGTGTTCGGGGGCCAGACGATAATCGACCGAAACCCCTTTTGCCCCCGCCTGTTCAGCGATTTGCCCCAACAGTTTTGCATGGGTCAACGGCGAGCCGAAAACATAGGCACCCCCATGAAAATAAAGGATAACCTGCTTTCCCTGCTCGATTTCACGCACCGGAACCGACCGCCCGTCAACCCCTAGGCTGCCCGCCACACCGCGATAGCGCCGCCCGGGCCGGAACAGGGTTCTGGACTGAAAATTCAGGCGCCTGCGAATATCCGCCGGTTCGGGCAGCTTTGACAGGGCGGGGCGCTCTATATGGCGCAAAAACCCGTTGATGATGCGCAGGCGAAATGAGCTCATCGCCGCGCCTCTATGGCGTCCCAGATCATCGCGGCGATATTGGTGCCGTCAAAACGTTCCAGTTCCTGAATGCCGGTGGGCGAGGTTACGTTGATCTCGGTCAGATAGTCGCCAATCACGTCGATCCCGACAAAAATCTGGCCTTTTTCGCGCAGAATCGGCCCGATGCGGGCGCAAATTTCGCGATCCCGCTCTGTCAGCCCCACCTTTTCCGGCCGCCCGCCCACATGCATATTGGAGCGGGTCTCGCCCGGGGCAGGCACCCGGTTGATGGCACCGACCGGCTCACCCTCGACCAGAATAATCCTTTTATCCCCGTTGCTTACGTCAGGCAGGAATTTTTGCGCAATCAGCGGTTCGGTGTTGATGCTGCAAAACAGTTCGTGCAGCGAGGTCAGGTTGCGATCCTCCGGCCCCAGCCTGAAAACCCCCGCGCCGCCATTGCCGTAAAGCGGTTTCAGGATCATATCCCCGTGTTGCTCCTTGAACGCCTTAAGCATGCCGATATCGCGCGCCACCATGGTTGGCGGAGTCAGGTCGGGAAATTGCAGCACCAGCAGTTTTTCGGGAAAATTCCGCACCCAGAACGGGTCGTTTACCACTAAAGTATCAGGGTGAACCATATCCAGCAAATGCGTCGTAGTGATATAGCCCATATCGAATGGCGGATCCTGGCGCAGCCAGATGACATCCATTTCTGCCAGTGCCAGCCGCTGGTATTCACCCTTTTCGAAATGGTTACCCTGTTCGCGTTTAACCCTGACCGGCCAGCCCATGGCAACCAGTTCCCCCTGATCATAGGTCAGCATATCGGGGGTGTAATAGTACACGTCATAGCCGCGCGACTGCGCCTCTTCCATCAGGCGAAAGCTGGTATCGGCATTGATATCGACATGTTCGATCGGGTCCATCTGGACGGCAATTTTCAGGTGCATGGTGTCTCCTTTTCGTTCATATTTGGTCGTTAGTCGGACCGGTTACAACCAGAAATGCGTTGACAGGCCGGTTTTTGGCGGCAAACTGGTTAAAAGACAGGAGCAGCCATGCACACCACGCCCAGCCTGACCCTTGGCATCGAGGAAGAGTACCTGTTGGTGCGCAAGGACACGCGCGATCTGGTCCGCCAGCCCTCGGATGATTTTTTCAACGCCTGTACCGAGGAAATGGGCGGTCAGGTGACCGGTGAATACCTGCAATGTCAGGTAGAGGTGGGCACCAAAGTGCATGCAAAGGTCGCCGATGCGGCGGCCGATTTGTACCAGTTGCGCAGTCAGGTTGCTTTGGTTGCCAACCAGTTCGGCTATGCGCCGATTGCGGCCTCGACCCACCCGTTCGCGCAATGGCGCGCCCAAAGCCACACCCGCAAGCCACGCTATGACGAATTGCGCGATGATCTGGGGCAGGTGGTGCAGCGCATGCTGATTTGCGGGATGCATATTCATATCGGCATCGATGATCCGGATGAACGGATCGACCTGATGCAGCAGGTCAGCTATTTTCTGCCGCACCTGCTGGCCTTTTCGGTTTCCTCGCCGTTCTGGGAGGGGCAGGATACCGGGCTGAATTCCTATCGCTTATCGGTGTTTGATTCGCTGCCGCGCACCGGCCTGCCCGATCCGGTCGGCTCGCATACCGAATACCGGCGGCTGGTGGATGCGCTGGTGCGGGCGGGCTGCATCGAGGACGCGACCAAGATCTGGTGGGATATCCGCCCGTCCGACAAGTTCCCGACGCTGGAGCAGCGGATCACCGATGTATGCGGGCGGGTGCGCGATGCGGCGGCGATTGCCGCGGCCTATCAGTCGTTGCTGTCCTATTTTCACCGGCTGAAAACCCGCAACCAGCGCTGGCGGGTCTATCCCAATATCCTGATCCGCGAAAACCGCTGGCAGGCGCAACGCCACGGGGTCAGTGGCCGGTTGATCGATCTGGGCCGGGGCGAGATGGTGCCCTTTGCCGAGTTGACCGACGAATTGATCAATCTGGTCGAGGACGAGGCGATCGAGCTGGAATGCCAGCCCGAATTGCACCATCTGCGCGACATTTCCCGCAATGGTACGTCCTCGGACCGCCAACGCGCCACCTTCAAGGCAGCGCTGGAAAACGGTGCCGATATTCCCGAGGCCATGCGCAGCGTCGTTGATCACCTGATTGCCGAATATCTGGCCCGTTAGGCGGACAGGCCTGCCTTTGCGACCGCCGAGGCGAAGCCGAGGCCCGGCCCAAACAGAAGCCGGTGATTGCGCAAGCAATTACCGGCTGGCGTGCGGGAGCGCCCCGTTTCCGGACTTACGCAGGGTGGGTTTTGCGCCAGTGGCGGGCGATATCGGCGCGGGTGGTGATCCAGACATCCTCATAGCGCAGCACATGTTCAAGGAACCGTTTCATCGAGCGCAGCCGCGCCGGACGGCCCAGAATCCGGGCATGCATCCCGATCGACAGCATCTTGCCGCCTTCCTCGTACAAGGTGTCAAACGCGTCGCGCAGATAGCAGAAGAACTGGTCGCCCGAATTGAACCCTTGCGGGCTGGCGAAACGCATATCGTTGGTGTCGAGCGTATAGGGCACGATCAGGTGACCGGTCTCGAACTTGCTCCAGAACGGCAGGTCGTCGGAATAGTCATCCGCATCATACAGAAACCCGCCATACTCATTGACCAGCGCCCGGGTGTTCTCGCTGGTGCGCCCAGTATACCAGCCAAGCGGGCGTGTGCCGGTCAGGCGGGTCAGAATCTCCATGGCCTCCTGCATATGCTGGCGCTCTATGTCCAGCGGCATGCCGTGATAATTGATCCAGCGCAACCCGTGCGAGGCGATTTCGTGCCCGTCCTGCATCGCGCGTTCAATCAGATGCGGGGTGCGCTCGGCCGCCATGGCCACGGCAAACACCGTCAGCGGCAGGCCATAGGTCTTGAACAGATCCAGCACCCGCCACGCCCCGGCGCGCGGCCCGTATTCATATAACGATTCCATCGACATGTGGCGGGCGTTTTCAAACGCAGCGGCACCGATGATCTCGGACAAAAAGGTTTCGGAGGCAGCGTCACCATGCATCACGCAATTCTCGCCGCCTTCCTCGAGGTTCAACACGAATTGCAAGGCAACGCGCGCGCCACCGGGCCATTGCGGGTCAGGCGGATCGCCGGCATAGCCGATCAGGTCACGGGGGTAAGAAGGGTGGGTCATGTTCAGGCTCCGCTTTTGGGTCGGTTGATCCTATCGCGCCGGATCCCCCGCGGTCAAATGCTTCCGCCGCCCCGCCCGATAC
>JALXER010000121.1 GCA_027069385.1 Paracoccaceae bacterium | reverse complement strand
ACCCAGAAAACACTCGCCACCATCTGGCAATCCACCCTCGACACCCCCGAAATCTCTATCAAAGACAACTTCTTCGAGTTGGGGGGGCATTCGATCATGGCCATGCAGCTGATTAATCAGGTGCAACGGGATTTCGACATTTCGCTACCGCTGGAAAAGGTCTTTCTGGCCCCGAATATCGAGGAAATGGCGGCATTGATTGACGAATTACGGGCGCAGACCTCCGCCGAAAAAACCGTAACGCTCAGGATTTAAACATGCAGATAGATTCCTTTCTTTCAGATCTGGCGCAGCGCGGTATTTCGGTTGATCTCGACCAGAGCGAGCTGGTCATTCAGGCCGCCGATGGCGCGCTGACCGAGCCGGTTATCCAGCAGTTGCGCGACCGCAAACCCGAGATACTGGCGCGCTTGGCGGCGCGGCAGGATGCGCAAAATCCGACCGGCAAGCGGGCCTCTGGGCAAACGCGCTTTGCGGCGTCGTTCTCGCAATCGCGGCTGTGGTTTCTGGACCAGCTGGACCCGGGCAACCCGATGTATAACATTGCCGCCGGTTTCGAGTTGCGCGGTGCGCTGGACCATGCCGCGCTGGAGGGTGCCTTTGTCGCGCTGGTAAAGCGGCACGAAATCCTGCGTACCCGCTTTGCCAATGATGGCGGAGATCTGGTTCAGGTGGTTGACCCCGCGCCGTCTTCGGTGCTGGATTTTACCGAGGTTTCCAGCGCCGAGCAGCGCTCGCAATGCCTTGAATCCGACGCCCTGACCCGGTTCGATCTGGCAAACGGGCCGCTGATCAAGCTGCGCCTGATCACGCTTGCGGGCGAGGTTCCGGTGCTTTCGGTTTGCATGCATCACATTATTTCCGACGGGTGGTCCGTTGGGGTGATGATGAAGGAATTCGGTGCGTTGTATCTGGAACAGACCGGTGCAGGCATCGGGTTGCTGCCTGCAATGGATCTGCAATTCGCCGATTACGCCACCTGGCAAAAGGCGCGTTTCGAGGCGGGGTTGCTTGGCGAACAGGCCGATTATTGGCAAAAAACCCTAGACGGAGTGCCGCCATTGCTCGACCTTGGCACCGACCTGCCGCGCCAGCGAATCCTTGGCAAACGGGCAGGGGCAACCCACCCGCTGCTGATCGAACCGGAGTTGGTAGCACGCCTGACCCACCTTGGGCAGGCAAACAGCGCCACGCCGTTCATGGTGATTTCGGCGGCGTTTTCGGTGCTAATGTCGCGGTTTTCGGGGCAGACGGATTTTTGTTTCGGAACCGCGATTGCCGGTCGCAACCACCCTGCAACCGAAGCCCTGATCGGGTTTTTCGTCAACACGCTGGTGCTGCGCGCGCGCCTTGATCCCGAAATGACCCTGCGTGACCTTGTTTGCCGGTCTCGCGACACAGCGCTCGGGGCGTTTTCCCATCAGGATATGCCGTTTGAACATCTGGTAGAGTTGCTCGGGGACGGGCAGGCCACCAATCACGCGCCGCTGGTGCAGGTCATGTTGTCGCTGCAAAACACCCCCCAAACCGCGTTAAACCTGCCCGGGCTTGGTATTTCGCCGATCGCGCCCAAAGTCACCACCGCCAAGTTCGACCTTAGCCTGAATCTGGAAGACAAGGACGGAGGGTTCTCGGGGTCGATCGAATACGCCATCGACCTGTTCCACCCCGATACCATTGCGCGGATGGCGGCGCAGTTTATCGATATCCTGTCGCAGATGGCCGATGCGCCCGATACGCCGGTTTCCGCCCTGCTGCAGGCGGATGATTGCGACACCGTTACGGCCTTTTCCACCGGAAAAACCGTTCCGATTCCGGCCCTTACCCTTGAACGGATCACCGAACATGCCCGCCGTGACCCGGCTGCACCGGCGCTGGTTTATGGAGACGAGACGCTTTCCTATGGTGTTCTTGATGTATTGTCGTCTCGATTTTCGCATTATTTGCGTGGTTTGGGGGTTTGTGCGGGGTCTCGGG
>JALXER010000120.1 GCA_027069385.1 Paracoccaceae bacterium | reverse complement strand
CAATGATATTGACACGCGGATTAACCAGCATGTATTCGCCGTTTTTGTGGTCCAGAATGAACATCGCCGTGCCGTCGCCCAGCGTCAGCATGATTCCGGTTTGCGGCCCGAAAATGATGTATCCCGCCGCGATCTGCTCGCGACCCGGGCGCAGAAAGCTCTCGTTTGCGCCGTCATTGGCCTCGAAAATCGAAAAGATCGTGCCGATCGAGACATTCACATCGATGTTGCTCGACCCGTCCAGCGGGTCAATGGCCAGCGCCAGATGCCCGTCGGGGTTCAGGGTGACCACGTCATCCTGTTCCTCGGAGGCGTAAAACTTGACCTGGGTTTTCTTCAACTCGGCCGCAAAGGCATCATCAGCCATCACGTCCAGCGCCTTTTGCTGGTCACCGCCCAGGTTTTCACCTACGGCCCCGCCCAGTTCGCCGCCAAGGGCCCCGCGCGAGATCAGCGCGGCCAAATCCTTGCCAACCTTGGCGAGCGCCAGAATGGTCTGCGCCAGATCATCCGGTGCGGTTTGCAAATAATCCGAGAGAGTTTGATCACTCATCGCTGATTCCCTGTTGGTTGTTTTTGTTGCCAACACCAAAACATATTCATATAAAAAGAAAACTAAAAAAAATCTTTGTGGTGTTAAGAAAAACTATGATCAATGAAAAGGCGGTGACGCTAAAACAATTACGAGCACTGGCGGCAATCCATCGGGCCGGCAACCTGACACTTGCGGCGCAGGAACTGCATGTGACCACGCCGGCCGTATCGACGCAGCTAAAACTGCTGGAGGCGAATTTCGAGGCGGTTTTGCTCAAGCGCAGCAAAGACGGCACCGCCACCCTGACCGGCAAGGGCAGGGTGGTGCTGGCAACGATCAAGCAGATCGAAAACTCGTTAACCACTTGTTATGAAAACGTAAACGCGCTTAAATCCGGCAAAACCGGCCACCTGACGCTGGGCGTGGTCAGCACGGCCAAATACTTTGCCCCCAGCATTGTGATGCTGGCCAGACAGGCGATGCCCGATGTGGAAATCTCGTTGTTTGTCGGCAATCGCCGAACCCTGATCGAGGCGATCACCGACCTGCGCGTCGATCTGGCCATCATGGGCCGCCCGCCGCGTTTTCCGGCGGTAGAGGCGCATTTGCTGGGCGAACATCCGCATGTAATGGTGGCGCATCCGGGCCATCGGCTGGTGTCGGGCTGCGACATTTCACCCCAAGAAATGATGGCGCAAACCTTTTTGTCGCGTGAACCCGGCTCGGGAACCCGCATTCTGATGGAGCGGTTTCTGGATCGAATCGGCGACGGGGCCGAGTACAAAACCGTGTTGCTCGACTCCAACGAAACCATCAAACAGGCGGCAATTGCCGGGCTTGGGGTGGCGCTTATCTCTGCCCATACGGTGCAGGCCGAACTGGAAACCAACCGCCTTGCCTTGATCCCCTATCCCGGCCTGCCGATCATGCGCCACTGGTTCCTGATCCACCGGTCCGGTAAAAAACTGTCAGCCGTCGCGCAATCCTTTAACCGGTTTGTTATTGACCAGAACGGCAGCTTCCTGCCCTGACCCGTAGCGCTCCCGCAGTCCAGCTATTGACTGGCTAAAGCCAGCCAACAGCTTCCCTTTGGGCCGGGCCGACCTTCGGTCGGCCCCGGGGGCCAGCCCCCGTACCCCCGTCACATGCGTGAGGCGACAATACCTTCCATTTTTCATAAATACTCTCAGGGGGGAATTGCCCGTTTACGGGCAAGGGGGGCGTGAACGCCCCCGCATGGGGCTTGCCCCATGCCCGGTTGATGAGGGGGGCCGCTTGCGGCTCCCCGAAGAGACCGGAGGCCCGGCGTGACGAAACATGTAGGACGATCGGGGTTGCTATGTTAGTCTGGTGCAAAGGAAGAGGCATAATATGCAACCATACAATTACGACCGGTTTTCCAGCGACCAGTATGTACTGGACAGCTTCCACGGCCCTGCGCCCGGACAAAAGGCACCGGGGTTCAGTTTGAGCACCCCCGATGGTGCGCCGGCAGAATTGCTGGATTTCAGCGGTGATTTTCTGGTGTTGGAACTTGGAAGCATCACCTGCCCGCTTTTCCAGAGCAGGCGCAAAACCATGGCTGCGCTGGTAGCGCAAAACCCTGATACCTCTTTTGCAATCCTTTACGTCCGCGAGGCGCATCCGGGCGCGCAATTCCCCAAGCACAATAGTGATGCCGACAAGCGCGCCAACGCGCTGGGTCTGCAAACGGTTGATGGCGAGGGCCGGAAAATTCTGGTCGATACGCTGGAGGGCGAAGCCCATGCGGCCTATGGCTCGTTCCCCAATTCGGTTTTTATCATCAACAAAAGTGGCTGCGTAGTCTATTTTTCAGACTGGAACAACCCCGCAGCAACCGGCCGCGCCCTCCGGTCGCTAAAGGCGGGTAAGCCGGTGCGCTCGGAAAGCCTGTTTCTGCCGCCGCTGCCACCGGTTGCCTTGAAAACGCTGCGTCAGGCCGGAAAGGGTGCCGCAAAGGATTTTTTCAAAAGCCTTCCCAAACTGATCTGGGAAAACCTGATCAAGCGGAATTTGCGGGTTTTGACCGGCAAAGCGCCAAAGATCGCGCCCGACACCCGTTGCTAGGGATTTGCCCGTATCGCAGGATTTACGGGGCTGCGCCCTCGTATAGCGCCCCAACCTGCCGGATTTCAACCGAGTGGACCGAAACAAAACGTGGCCAGCGTCCAGCGGTGCGCTTTGCTGAAAGGCAAGAATGGAAAGGCGCATATTTGTGCCAGTGCATAAGTCTTTGCCGATGCCGCGACAAGGTGGGGTTGCACCCTTAGGGCGCGCCTCATAGGGTAGTCGAAACCCGACTACACAGCTTATTCAAGAGATCGCCCATGCCCGTATTCCTGCACGGCCTATCATTGCAATTCTACCGAGGCATTGGCCCCGAGCGCCAGCGCATGGGGCCATTCAAAGACTTCAACTTTTTTATTGGGCCGAATAATGCGGGGAAATCGACGGTTTTGAATTCTATTAATGATCACATTCCGTTTACGCGTCAAAACAGCTTCTTGGACGAAGATAAGCACCCTCTCAATGCTTATCGAGGTGAGAAAACAGGGGATATTGCGGTCGAGGTTTCCTTGAGGAAAGAAGATGTTGAAAATCGTTCCCTTCAATTAGTTCCAGATGACCAACACCAGAATAAGGAGAGTTTCAAAAGGCTCACCGACAGCTTATTCATAGAAAAAAGTGTTTGGTTTAAGGCTGACATGCGTTCTAATTCCAGGGTGCCAGTGTGGAGCCTAAGATATAATACTGAAAAGGTTGAGAGAGTAATACCAGTCTCTGATTGGAAAGAGCTTTTTCAGATAATTTCAGTAGACTCAGGAATACGGTTAAATCGAAATTCGGTCTTCGAAGTTATCAACCGAATTACATCGGCACAGGAATTTGATCTCCCCGATACCAAGATCATCCCGACAATGCGAAAGATTGGGCCAAAAGGAACCCAAATGTCGAATTATGACGGTGGTGGGTTGATTGCCCGATTGGCAGAAATTCAAAGCCCTGACCATGATAAGCAAGAGGATAAGGAAACGTTTGAGAAAATCAATGCCTTCTTGCAAGCGCTCACAGATAAAAAGGATGCCCGAATTGAGGTGCCACACCACCGCGAGCATGTCCTTGTCCATATGGACAACAAAGTCCTGCCGCTCGACTCCCTTGGCACCGGTATTCACGAGGTTATCATGATCGCGGCGTTTTGCACGCTAAGCGAGGAGCAGATTGTGTGCATCGAGGAGCCGGAGATTCATTTGCATCCGGTTTTGCAGCGCAAGCTCATTCGCTATCTAAAGGACAATACCAGCAACCAGTATTTCATCGCCACGCACTCGGCGGCCTTTATCGACACGCCGGACGCCGCGATTTTTCGGGTTACGAATGACGGGGTGCAAACGCGGGTCGAGCCTGCCACGCTTGACGGCGACAAGCTTAGCATTTGCCGTGATCTTGGCTATAAGGCTTCGGACATTTTGCAGGCCAATGCGGTGATCTGGGTCGAGGGGCCGTCTGACCGGATTTATATCAACCACTGGATCAAGGCGGTGAATGCGGATTTGATTGAGGGGATTCATTACTCGATTATGTTTTACGGCGGGCGGTTGCTGAGTCATTTGGGTGCGGATTGGGAGGTTTTGGACGAGGTGATTAACCTGAGGAAAATCAACCAGAACTTGGCGGTGGTGATTGATAGCGACAGGGCAAAAAAAGGTGAGCGGATCAACGCTACAAAGCGGCGTACTCGAGACGAACTCGAAGGTAATGGGTCAGTCGCGTGGGTGACCAAGGGGCGGGAGATCGAGAACTATGTGGAACATTCGGTTTTGCAGGCGGCGGTGAAAGCGGTTCACCCCAAGCTTTATGGCAAGCCTGCGAGCGGCGGTCAATATGACCATGCCTTGCATTTTATTAAGGCAGGAACGCCTAAAGAGGTTTACGAAGGGGCTGACAAAGTAAAGGTCGCGCGAAAGGTTTGTGAGCAAGATGCCAACCTTGATGTGCTCGATTTGAAACCCCGCATCAAAGCCTTGGTAAAGATGATCGATAACGCCAACCAGTAGATCGTTGACCCCCCCACCGCAAACCCCTATTGAGGGGCAACACAATGCACGAGGCGGGGCCGATGGATACACCACAGAGCTTTCAGGAGATCATTTTGCGGTTGCAGGCTTATTGGGCCGGAAAGGGCTGCGCGATGTTGCAGCCTTATGATATGGAGGTCGGTGCGGGCACGTTTCATCCGGCCACCACGCTGCGCAGCCTCGGGCCGCGGCCCTGGGCGGCGGCCTATGTGCAGCCCTCGCGGCGGCCCACTGACGGGCGCTATGGCGAAAACCCCAACCGGTTGCAGCATTACTATCAGTATCAGGTGATCATCAAACCCAGCCCGCCCGATCTTCAGGCGCTGTATCTTGGCAGTCTGGAGGCCATCGGCATTGACATGGACCTGCACGATATCCGCTTTGTAGAGGATGACTGGGAATCGCCCACCCTTGGCGCGTGGGGGCTGGGATGGGAGGTCTGGTGCGATGGCATGGAGGTTTCCCAGTTCACCTATTTCCAGCAGGTCGCGGGCATGGATTGCAAGCCGGTTTCGGGCGAGTTGACCTATGGGTTGGAGCGTCTGGCGATGTATGTGCTGGGCGTGGATCATGTGATGGACATGCCCTTCAATGCCCCCGACGCCCCCATCCCGCTGACTTACGGCGATATTTTCAGGCAGACCGAGCAGGAATACTCGCGCTGGAATTTCGACGTGGCCGATACAGATGTGCTGCTCAAGCATTTCGAGGAGGCCGAGGCCGAGTGCGCCCGAATTCTGGACCAACCCGCCACCGACCCCAAAACCGGCCGCGACATCATCATGGCGCATCCGGCCTATGATCAGGCGATCAAGGCCAGCCATGTGTTCAACCTGCTCGATGCGCGCGGGGTGATTTCGGTGACCGAACGGCAGGCCTATATCGGCCGTGTTCGCGCCCTGACCAAGATGTGCGCCGATGCGTTTGTGCAGACCGGGGCGGGATCGTGACTATGCTTTTACTGGTTTCCCCTGTCTCGCTGCCTTTCTTTCTGGCAATTCCGGTGCCGCTGCAACACGCGCTTATGGCGCTGGCGGTGTTCTCATGAATGGCAAGTATATCGGCATCGGCCTGTTGGTGTTTACCGCTGTTTTCGGCGTCTTGCTGTATTATTCGCAGTATTACGGACACTATAAAACCGTGACCGGCGTGACCTTTATCAACGTTGCGGACCGCGAAATACAGGTGACCGACTATAACGGCATCGACGCCGATAGCTCGGGGTTGAAACTGCGCGGCTGTTTTACCGTTGATCCGGCGGCGTTCGAGGGGGTAGCCGTGCCGCTGAACCCGACACCGCTGACCCCGCCCGACTGGTTTGTGTGTTTCGACCCCGAACAGATAGAGGCCGATCTGGCCTCGGGGCTGGCGACCGCCTATATGGCGGCGGTGAATGAAAAAGACGGGATCGACCGCGTGGTGGCGGTGTATCCGGACGGGCGCGCCTATCAGTGGCGGCAGCTCAACGAAAAATATCAGGAATAACCATGGATTATCTGCTCGAATTATTCTCGGAAGAGATCCCCGCCCGCATGCAAAAACGCGCCGGCGAGGATTTGCAAAAACTGGTGACAAACGGGCTGGTTGACGCGGGGATCACCTATGAAAGCGCCGCCGTGTTCACTACGCCGCGCCGCCTTTGCCTGAGCATTTGCGGGTTGGTGGGTGAATCACCCACCCTACGCGAGGAGCGCCGGGGGCCGCGCGTGGATGCGCCCGAAAAAGCGGTTAACGGTTTCTTGCGCGGGGCAGGGGTAGAACGCGATGACCTGAAGGTCATGGAAACGCCGAAGGGGTCGTTCTTTATGGCGGTGATCGAAACACCGGGGCGCCCGGCGGCAGCGGTGCTGAATGATGTGGTCAGCGAGGTGATTGCGCGCTTTCCGTGGCCCAAATCGATGCGCTGGGGGGCGGGCAACATGCGGTGGGTGCGGCCGCTGCACTCGGTCATCAGCATTCTGGGGGAAGAGGCCGAGGTCGTGCCGCTGCGCATCGATGCGCCGGTTTCCAACAGCACCGAGGGGCACCGGTTCATGGGCGCGGGCCGGTTCGAGGTCAGCGGTTTCGAGGATTACGAAACGCAGCTGAAGGCCGCGCATGTGCTGCTTGACCCGGCCGAGCGTGCCGACAAGATCTGGCATGATGCGACCACGGCTGCTTTTGCCCGGGGGCTGGAAGTGGTCGAGGACCGCGCGCTGCTGGCCGAGGTGGCCGGTCTGGTCGAATGGCCGGTGGTGCTGATGGGCGATATCGACGCGGCGTTTCTGGACCTGCCGGTCGAGGTGCTGCAGACCTCTATGCGCGAACACCAGAAATTTTTC
>JALXER010000119.1:11909-22905 GCA_027069385.1 Paracoccaceae bacterium | reverse complement strand
TCTGGGAACATTCCTGCGTGTGCATTTGCCTCGCGAGCGCGGAGCAAGCCTTCATACTTGCGAGGCCTATGCCTATAGCTTCAAGCTTCTGCTCTGTTTTGCGGCGGAACGGTTCGATGTCAGGCCATCCAATCTGAAAATAGAGCAGATTGACGCATCTCTTATCCTTGCCCTCCTGGAACACATTGAGGGCAACCGCAGCAACTCCGCCCGAACCCGCAACGCCAGGCTGGCGGCTATCCATTCCTTTTTCCGCTTTCTGGAGTATCGGCATCCGTCCAGCATTGATCAGTCACGCCAAATACGCGCCATCCCGAAGAAGAGGTATGACAAGGCGCTTGTCGCCTATCTGACTCCTGACGAGATACAGGCTCTTCTTGACGCACCGGACCTGGGCACCGCATCTGGTGTGCGTGATCGTGCGATGCTGCATTTGACATATGCCGGTGGTTTGCGCGTCAGCGAACTGGTCACTCTCAGGATGGACCAGTTCGATAGCCGGACTCCGGCCAGCATCCACGTCATGGGCAAGGGGCGGCGTGAGCGCGTGTTGCCACTGTGGAAAGAAACGGCGAGAGTGCTCAAGGCCTGGCTAACAATCCGTCGGCCAGACGGCGACCCGGAACTGTTCCATAATGCCGCTGGTCGAGCCATGAGCCGTGCCGGGTTCGAGTATATTCTTGCAAAGCACGTCACCACCGCAGCGTGCAAGCAGCCGTCCATTGCCAAAAAAAGAGTCACGCCCCACGTCCTGCGGCATACCTGCGCAATGCACACTCTGCAGGCCACCGGGGACGTTCGAAAAGTCTCTCTCTGGCTCGGTCATGCCAGTATTCAAAGTATCGAAATATACCTCCGGGCCGATCCCACGGAAAAACTCGAAGCTCTCACCAAATTGAAATATCCGACCTTGCAACGCGGCCGATTCAAGGCACCAGACAAACTCCTGGCCATGCTGAAGGCCTCTGGTCAAGCCTGAAATTATGCGGAGTAAATTATAGCCAAACGCGGCAGCGGCAATCATGTCTCTGCCGCCGACTCCGCATAATCATAGACTCCGCATAAAGCCGCTTATGCGGTGCACCGCATAAGCGGCTATCCGTGCCAACCATTTTCAATCGCAGGAAAACGGAAAGGCACGGACGACCCCCGACACCTGTGGCTGCACTTCGCGCGGATCATTGGAGAGTGCCAACCTGAATGGGTGTTTCTGGAAAACGTCGCCAATCATCTCAACCTCGGATATCGGCAGGTCAGACAGGAACTGGAAGAACTGGGCTACCGGGTTACGGAAGGATTGTTCACGGCGGCTGAAACTGGCGCGCCGCATCTTCGCCAGCGGCTCTTCGTGCTGGCCCACGCCGAACGTCTCGGGCGGCGGCAACCCGCCGGAGATTTTGATCAGGAAAGGAAATCACTTTGTGCGCCCGTCTGGCAAGAAGGCACATTTCGGGCTGGATCAGGCAGCCAGGATGTGGCCAACGCCAACAGCCAACTGCACAACGGGTGCCAGCAATGCGGGCCGCGAGGGCGGACCGAACATCCAGACGGCAGCAAGTCTCTGGGCGGCGCCCATGTGGGCGACCCCAAAGGCCTGCGACGGGACAAAGCCGAGTGCGGGAAAGCGCAAGGCGTGCGATCTGACGCATCAGTCAAAACGATGGCCGACACCGGCGGCAAGGGACGCCAAGGGCGCCAACAGCTCCCGTCATTGTCTGAAAACAGGGACCGGTCGGAAACACATGGATCAGCTGGCGAATTATGCCGTCCATTCCCGCCCGGCCCGGACGATCTCGAAGGCTGGCAGAAATACCTGCAGCACAACCCGGGTCTTGAACCCGCTGTTTGTCGAAGCCCTGATGGGCTGGCCCGTCGGCTGGACGGACGTCCGGACCCGCTTGAACACCGCGCCGACCGGCTGCACCTTACCGGAAACGGCGTGGTCCCGCTGGTTGCAGCACATGCGTGGCGCATTCTCAAATCTCGATTCGATCAGGACAATGCATGAACCTCAAGGTTGATTATATCTCCACGGCGGAACTGATCCCTTACGCCCGCAACGCCAGAACCCATTCGGACGAACAGGTGGCCCAGATTGCCGCCTCTATCACCGAGTTCGGTTTTGTCAATCCGGTGCTGGTGGGCGAGGACAATGTGATCATTGCCGGGCATGGCCGGTTGCTGGCCGCCTCAAGGCTGGGCATGAAAACCGTTCCGGTTATCAAACTGGGGCATTTGAACGAAACCCAGCGCCGGGCGCTGGTAATTGCGGATAACCGCATCGCCGAGCACAGCGGCTGGGACGAGGAGATGCTGGCTATTGAGCTGCAGGCCCTGATGGAAGACGAGTTTGATGTCGACATTACCGGTTTTGATGCTGATGAGATCGACAATTTGCTGGCGGGTCTGGAAGATGATGCCGGTGGCAACACCGATGATGATGCGGTTCCTCAGATCGAGGACGATCCGGTATCGAAACCGGGCGATTTGTGGACACTTGGTGACCACCGGTTGCTCTGTGGTGATGCCACCCGGCTCGATCATGTCGAACAGGTTCTGGATGGTGCGCTGGCCGATTTGTGCTTTACCGACCCGCCTTATAACGTGAACTATGGCGAAACCGCCAAGGACAAGATGCGCGGCAACAAGCGCAAGATCCTCAATGACAATCTTGGCGAGGATTTTGAGCGTTTTCTCTACGATGCCTGCGTCAACATCCTGAGCGTCACCAAGGGTGCTGTCTATATCTGCATGTCCTCATCGGAATTGCACACCCTGCAAAAGGCCTTTGCCGAAGCTGGCGGGCACTGGTCGACATTCGTCATCTGGGCCAAGAACACCTTCACCCTGGGCCGGGCCGATTACCAGCGTCAGTACGAGCCGATCCTCTATGGCTGGAAGGAAGGGCTCGATCATTACTGGTGCGGGGCACGCGATCAGGGCGATGTCTGGTTCATGAACAAGCCACAAAAGAACGATCTGCACCCGACCATGAAACCTGTGGAACTGGTGGAGCGGGCCATTCGCAATTCTTCCAAGAGCCGGGATATCGTGCTCGACCCGTTTGGCGGCTCCGGTTCAACGCTGATTGCCTGCGAGAAAGCGGGCCGCTCGGCCCGGCTGATTGAGCTTGATCCCAAATACGCCGATGTGATCATCCGCCGCTGGCAGGAGTTCAGCGGCAAGACAGCTGTGCTGGATGGGAGTGGCAAGACGTTTGATGAAATTGCCGCCGGAGAGAAACAGGCGGCGTGATACACAAACCGGTTTACAGATCGGCTTCGATCCCGGCGTTCAGGACAAAGCCGGTCAGGTATGGGAGTTCTTCAGGAATACCGGTATGCCAGCTGGTGCGGCGGTTGATCGTCCAGTTCATCCAGCGGGCGGTGGCGGCATCGATTGCCTTCTTCAGGAAATGGCCTTTGCCAAGTTCGTTTGCCACATCATCGGCAAAATGGCGGCCATGGCGGGAATCGAGAAACAGCCGGATACCCCCATCATCGGCCTTGGTGGCTTTGCCGATAGCATGAAAGGCAAGCTCCCATGCTGCATCCGGGTCAATGCCATTAAACCCGAACCGGCTGACGGTGCCAAAAAAGCCCCATGATTTGTTTTGACTGGGAAGGATCGGTTTGCTCATTCTGGCCTCCACGGGTTGATCGCGCGTGGCTGTCAGCTTTGCTTCACCGCCGGTGATTATCAAGTATAATCGGAAGGATTGAGAATTGCCCCGCTCATGGATGCTGGAGTGAATGCTGCCCGCAAATGAAAAGCGCCGTCACGGTGCTTCGGACGGCGCTTGTAGGATCCCTTGCCCTTGAGAGCCTTGATCTTGCGTTGCCGGTAAAGCGGCTGGGCAAGGACCCGGGCGGTGGGGCTTCGCGGTTTGGGTGGTGGGTGTCTGTGTTTGTTGTTCATGGGTGTCTCCTAAATTTGTGGCAGGCAGATAGCTGAACATTTTGGCTGAAGCAAGGCCGGGAACGAAACCCGCCGCCCACGGGAATGGACGGCGGTGCTGATGTTTGCTGATAGGGCAGTTGGTCAGTTGAGACCGTGCTTGCGGTAAAACCGGATCAGCTTCTGGATGGCGTCATCATCGGTTTCCTCTTCGGACCGGAAGTTCTGGAGCCGGTCATGCACCTCTTCGCTTACCGGGATGGCCCAGTTCCCGTCTTCCAGCCGTTCGGAGGCTGTCTTGAAGTTCGGAAAAATCTCCGGGTCGGTGAGGGCCAGATCCATGATGGCATGGTAGGTGGCGGTGCTGACGGTTATGATTTTCATCGTTGCCTCCCTTAGCTGGCGATTTTATAGACACGCTCGCCAGCGGCATCCTTGGCGGATGTGATGGTAAGACCGAGCCTCTTCTTGATGGCGCCGGACATGGCACCCCTGCAAGTGTGGGCCCTCCAGCCCGTCGCCTCCTGAAGCTGGGCAATTGTCGCGCCTTCCTTGCGCTCAAGCAGGCTGATCATCGCCGCCTGTTTGGTGCCGGAGCGGGGTTTGACCTTGGCGCGGCCAGCGTCTTGCCCCTGTTTGCCGCTGTGGGCCTCCGTGTCGGGCATATCTTTTTTTGTGGGGGCCGTGGCCCCACTATCAAGTTCAACGGCAACGTCGCCGCCCTGTGGCGGGATGTCGTCATCGGCATTGATGGCACGCAATCCGGCCCGGGTAATCCGGAAACCATCCTCGACCGCGTAGCGGGGATCCTCGACCTGTTCGATCAGACCCCGGGTGATGAGCGCGTTCAGCACCTTGGTCACCGCGCCGCCTTTCAAGGATTTGGGCAGTGGCAGGACGGAACGGTCATCGCGCGCGGCGGCGGCTGAAAGAACAACCAGTTGGGTATCGGTAAGTTTTTGCATGTGTGTCTCCAAAATGAGTGTCTGGTCCCGGCCCGATTGCCGGGGCCGGATGACACACATGCTTCAATGTTCTGATTTATCCAGCTTTATCTGACACCGGGGCGGTGTGCCCTGACCCTTGCAGACCGTTGTTCCGCATGGATGAGGCGAGGCAACGGTTTTCCACCGGTTCATCCGGTCCCTCAAGACCTTTTTTGAATGATTATTTATCACCGATGCTGATCAGCCAGTCCGAATATGCGAGGGCGCGCGGCGTCTCGCGCCAATATGTCAGCCGCCTTGTCAAACAGGGGGTGATTACGCTGGAGAACGGCAAGATCGACCCAGCCAGGGCCGATGCCGCCCTGGAAGCCAAACGCGACCCGGCGCGGGCTCCCCGGCGCAAGAATATCAAGACTGGTGCGGAACGGGTGGCGGAAACGCCTGCTCAAGACGCCCCCGTATCGGTTCCTGCTTCGACAGAAACCGTCATGCTGCCCGGGTCAGGTGGCGGCGATCTGCCAAAGATGCTCCTGAAAACCCGCATCAAGAGCGAACTTGAAAAGAGCAAGCTGCTGGAAATCAAGGCCCGGGTGGAAGCTGGCAAATATGTCGATGCCGATGAAGTCAAGGTGGCTGCCTTCAACCGGGCAAGGATCGTGCGTGACGGATTGCTCAACATTCCCGACCGCATGGCGTCACTGCTGGCAGCGGAAAGCAATGAGCACAAGGTGCATGAACTTCTTACCCTGGAAATCCGCACCGCACTGGAAGAACTGACCGGTGGCGCCGAGCGCATCTGATGCCGATGCGGCATGGCACTGACTTTCGCCGAGTGGTGAACCGGGCTGAAAGGACAACGGTTTTCCTCTGGTTCAGGAGCCGGGATCGAAATGCATTGTAATAAAGTTTACGAAGAAGCCTTCGATCAGGGGCTGCGCCCGGATCCGCTGCTGACGGTATCACAGTGGGCTGACAAACATCGGCGTTTGTCGGCCCGGGCCTCATCGGAACCGGGACCATGGCGCACCAGCCGCACGCCCTATTTGCGCGAGATCATGGATGCCCTTTCGCCATCTTCACCCATCGAACGGGTGGTATTCATGAAGGGGGCTCAGATCGGAGCTTCGGAAACGGGGAATAACATGATCGGCTATGTGGTCCATCATGCCCCGGGCCCCATGCTGACGGTGCTGCCGACAGTGGAGATGGCCAAGCGCAATTCGCGCCAGCGCATTGAACCGCTGATTGAGGAAAGCGAGGCACTACGCACCTTGGTCAAACCGGCCCGCTCGCGCGATTCCGGCAACACGGTTCTGGCCAAGGAGTTTCCCGGTGGCATTCTGGTGATGACCGGCGCCAACTCCGCCGTTGGACTTCGTTCCATGCCGGTACGATATCTGTTTCTGGACGAGGTGGATGGCTATCCCGGCGACGTGGATGGAGAAGGCGATCCGGTGGCACTGGCGGAAGCCAGAACAAGGACGTTTTCAAGGCGCAAGATTTACGTGGTCTCCACCCCGACCATCAAGGGGGTGAGCCGCATCGAACGGGAATATGAGGCCTCCGACCAGCGGCGCTATTTTGTGCCATGTCCCCACTGTGGGCACATGCAATGGCTGCAATTTGAAAGACTGCGCTGGGAAAAGGGCGAGCCGGAAACGGCGCATTACCTTTGTGAATCCTGCGAAACGCCCATCGAAGAGCATCACAAGACACAGATGCTGGAAAATGGCGAGTGGCGGGCAACGGCACAAGAGGCGAGGAGCGGTGAAACCGCGACCGGGACAAAAGCAAAGTCCGATAACGCGAATGTCGCCGGGTTCCACATCTCGGCGCTTTATTCCCCGGTGGGCTGGATCTCGTGGGGTGAGATTGCCCGCCAGTGGGAAGCTGCGCAAGGCAATGATGCCGCCATGAAAGCGGCAAAGAACACCCTGCTTGGCGAGACATGGGCCGAGCGCGGCGAAGCGCCAGACTGGCAACGGCTTTATGACCGATGCGAGGATTATAACCGCGGTAGGGTTCCCATGGGCGGTCTGTTCCTGACCGCCGGAGCGGATGTCCAGCATGACCGCATCGAGGTGGATATCTGGGCATGGGCGCGCGGGCTGCAAAGCTGGCTCATTGATCATATCCTCATTGATGGCGACCCGGCGCGTGGTGAAGTCTGGACGAAACTGACAAAACTCCTGTCCGAAACCTGGCCCCATGAGGCCGGTGGCAGGTTGTCCTTGTCCCGGCTGGCGATCGATTCCGGTGATGGCCGCAACACGGCTGCTGTCTATGCCTGGGTGCGGGCGCAAGGCCCCGGACAGGTAATGGCGGTCAAGGGCAAGGGCGGGTTTGAAAGATCGGCACCCGTGTCAGGTCCCACCTATGTGGACATCACCCAGGGCGGGCGCAAATTGAAACGCGGCGCGCGATTATGGACGGTGTCGGTGGCCGTGTTCAAGTCGGAGACCTACCGGTTTCTGCGGCTGGACAAGCCCACGGATGAAGAACTGGTGGAAGATGGTTCTTGGCCCGATGGCTATATCCACCTGCCCAAGGGCATTGATTCTGAATGGGTCAAGCAACTGACCGCCGAACAACTGGTCACCGTCAAGAACCGACAGGGATTTACCCGGCTGGAATGGCAGAAGCTGCGTGAGCGAAACGAGGCGCTCGATAACCGGGTCTATGCCAGAGCCGCCGCATGGGTCTCGGCGATCGACCGTTGGCCGGAGCGCAAATGGCGGGAACTGGAAGAGCAACTGGGTGTAGGAGCCGGGAATGTAGAAATTGGAACCGGAAAGCCGGTCTCCAAACCCCGCCGCCGGGTGATCGGCAGCCCGTATATGAGCCGGTAAGTGCCGGGCCGGCACGGGCTTTGTTTTGCGAACTTGTGAACATTCATGACAGATATCACCGAACTCCAAACCCGGCTTGAGGCTCTCAAGACCCAGCGGGCCTCGGGCATCGCCCGGGTCAGTTATGACGGCAAGACGGTGGAATACAGGGGCGATAGTGAAATCGCCGCTGCCATCCGCGACATTGAGGCGGAGATAAGCAAGGAGCAGGGTATCACGCCGGTCCGCCATATCCGTTTCAGCACCAGCAAAGGTTATTGAATTGAAACTGTTCTCCCGCCTGTTTGGCAGGCGCAAGACCATGCCCCGGGCACAGGCTTTCGAGGCGGCGCGCGCCGCAAGGCGGCTGGCCACATGGCGGGCAGGATCCGGCAATATCAATGTCGCCATTCGTCAGGGCGGCGAGGCCTTGCGAGCCCGGGCCCGGGATCTGGTGCGCAACAATCCTTACGCTTCAAATGCCGCTGCCAGTTTCTCCGCCCATGCGGTGGGTTGCGGCATCAAGCCATCCAGCCTGGTCGAGGATATTGAACTGAAAGATAGCATCCAGCGCCTGTGGCTCGCATGGACAGATGAGGCGGATGCTGATGAGGTAACGGATTTCTATGGCCTGCAGGCTCTGGCCGCCCGGGCCATGTTCGAGGCGGGTGAATGCTTCTTCCGCCTGCGTTCACGGCGGCCCTCCGATGGTTTGACCGTACCCTTGCAATTGCAACTGATCGCCGCCGAGCAATTGCAGCTGTCCAAATGCGAGACCCTGCCAAACGGCAATGAGATCATCTTCGGTATCGAATTTGACCGGGTTGGCCGCCGGGTGGCGTATCACTTCTTGAAAGTCCATCCCGGTGACGTACGCCAGAAGGATCAGGGAGAAACAGTCCGGGTTCCGGCGGATCGGGTGATCCATGTGTTCAGCCCGCAGGCCGAGGGGCAAATCCGCGGCGTGCCCATGGTCGCTCCCGCCATGGCCAAGCTGTGGCTGCTGGAGCAATATGACGACGCCGAGCTCGACCGCAAGAAGGTGGCGGCCATGTTCGCGGGCTTCATAACCAAACCCGCACCCGAGGACATCATGGGCGAGAGTCAGGCAGCCCGGGATGAAGACGAAGCCGCACTTCTCGGCCTGCAGCCTGGTTCCATGCAGCTATTGTTGCCCGGCGAGGATATCAAGTTCTCTGACCCCGCCGATGTGGGCGGCTCCTATGAAGCGTTCCAATACCGTACCTTGCTGGCCTGCTGTTCGGCCATGGGCGTGCCCTATACCAATGTCACCGGTGATTTGCGCCAGGCCAATTATTCCAGCCTGCGCGAAGGCAAGCTGGAGTTCCGCCGCCGCATCGACCAGTTGCAGCACAATGTGCTGATCTTCCAGCTTTGCCGCCCGGTGTGGAAACGCTGGCTGGAGACGGCCGTGCTCTCTGGTGCATTGAATATTCCAGATTTTACCCGCAACCGCACCGCATACCTGCCCGCCAAGTGGATCCCGCCCAAATGGGACTGGGTTGATCCGCTCAAAGACCGCAAGGCGGAAATCGAGGCCATCAATGCCGGGCTCAAATCCCTCTCCGATGTCATCGAATCCGAAGGCTATGACGCCGAGGAAGTCGACCGACGCATCGCCGCAGACAGGGCGCGGGAGGAAAAACTGGGATTGTCATTTGAGGCAACATCCGGAAAGACCCCGGATAGTCAAGATATTACCGAACCGGAAACCCCGGGTTCTGAACAGAATGTAGCCTGAAATCATGCAATACCGAGAAACACCAACAGCGCCCGCTCAAGCCGGGTCATGTCCTGCGAAGCAAGACGGCCAATCCGTTTGCCAAGCTTGTCCTTGGGCACCGTGGTGATCTTGTCCACCATCAGGCGGGAGAGTTTTTCGAGACCATTGTGCCCGTCAGGTTCAACCGGCAGGCGGAAAAGCGGTGCGTTGGTTTCATCGCTGGTGAAAACACAAATGGTGATCGAAGCTGTGGCATCAAACCTGTCATCCTGAACGATTACCGCAGGACGCGGCTTGCCAGCATAGCTGCGCCCGGCAGAGACGGTCCATATCTCGCCGCGTTTCATTGATCGCCAAGATCTGAAACAGCGTCAATAAAGTCCTGATCTCTGTCCGCAAGGGACGAGCGGGCAACGGCCAGTGACTGGCGGTGCGCCTGCCCGGCAAACTGCTGTGAGCGGGTGTCGGGCACCCAGATCTGGATGGGACGCAACCCTTGCGCCCGCAGTCGTTCGCGATGCGCCTGCACTTTTGCTGCGGACGAGTTTTTTCTGGATGGTGCGGCCATGGTCGTTCTCCATAAAGGTTACATGTAACCTAATCCAGTTATCGGCAAATTGCAAGATTTGCAAAATCCATATGAAAGAAGGTTCATCTTGACCAACTGGTATTCCATCCGCGCCCTGGCAGAAGGGGCGGAGATTTCCATCCATGACGAGATCGGCGCCTTTGGCGTAAGCGCCAGGGATTTTCTCGGAGAATTGAAAGCCTTCCGCGCTGCGGACCGCATTACGGTGCGCATCAACAGCCCCGGCGGTTCGGTATTCGACGGGATTGCCATCTACAACGCTCTTCGCCGTCACCCGGCCCGGATCAAGGTGCTGGTGGAAGGCATTGCCGCTTCCATTGCCAGCGTCATCGTTTGCGCTGGTGATGAAGTGGTCATGCCGGAAAACGCCATGCTGATGCTGCATGAGCCAAGCGCTGTCGTGTCGGGCACGGCGGACGATCTTCTGTCCATGGCCGCCGCGCTGGAGAAAATGCGCATCAGCCTTGTCTCGGCCTACCGGGAAAAATCCGGTCTTCCAGACACTGAAATCGAAGCGCTGTTTGAAAAGGAAACCTGGCTTTCGGCCACCGAGGCGCTCGATCTGGGCTTTGCCGATCGGATCGAGCAGCCGGTCAAGATGGCGGCGCATTTTGACATTTCCAGGTTCCGCAATGCTCCGCAAGCACTCACCACCCTTTCAAACCAAAACGAGGACACTCCCATGAGCAAATCGACAAAGACCCCGCCTGACAAGACGGATGACAAAACCGAGACCGATGATTCCGGGACAAATACCACTACGTTCGAAGCACCAGTGGCTAAAACCGAACAGCCTGACTCCGGCGCCAAAATCATCGATCTCGATGCGGTCCGCGCCGCCGAGCGCACGGCGACGCTGGCCTATGTGACGGAAGTGAACGAGCTCTGCGCCCTTGCCGGTCAGAGCGATCTGGCTTCCGGCTTTATCGCCAAGGCACTTCCGGTGGCGCAGGTGCGCAAGAGCCTGCTGGAAGCCAAGGCTGCCGAGGAC
>JALXER010000119.1:453-11899 GCA_027069385.1 Paracoccaceae bacterium | reverse complement strand
CTGCCATTTACGCCGCCCGCAACAATCTCAATCACAAGGAGGGTGCCTGATGCCCGTACTCACCGAAGGCCCGCACAAGGGCGAATTTATCGTTTCGCAAGGCAATGGCGCCATCAGCCGTGAGGTCGTCACCATTCTCTCCGGCCGGACACTGCAACCCGGAGCCGTGCTCGGCAAGGTGACCGCCAGCAGCAAATACCGCGATCTCGATCCGGCCGGTTCCGATGGTTCGGAAGTGGCCGCCGCCATTCTTCATGATGCCGCAGATGCATCTGCCGGGGGTATCTCCGCCGTCGCCATTGTCCGCCTTGCCGAGGTGAACGCCGCCGAGATCATCTGGCCGGACGGCATTACCGCCAATCAGAAACAGACCGCGCTTGGGCAACTGGCTGCCCTGAATATCATCGCGCGATAGCTCACAGGAGATCACCTCTCATGCCTGCACTTGATATCTTTACTTCCAACGCCTTCTCGATGGTGTCACTCACCGACGCCATCAACAAGATGCCCTATGTGCCGGGAAAGATCGGCCGTCTGGGTCTGTTCCGCGAACAGGGCGTTCCCACCACCTCCATCCTGATTGAGGAAAAGGAAGGCTCCCTCACCCTGGTGGAAACCACCGCCCGCGGTGCGCCCGCTGTCCAGAACAAACACAATAAACGCAAGGCCCGCTCGCTGACCGTGCCCCATGTGGCGCTGGAAGACACCATTCTGGCCGACGAGGTCCAGAACCTGCGCGCCTTTGGTTCGGAAAACACCCTTGCCGGTGTGCAACAGGTGGTAAATGACCGCCTGTCGGAAATGGCCACCAAGCTGGACGCCACGCTGGAGCATCTTCGCATCGGCGCCATCAAGGGCCAGATTCTGGATGCCGACGGCTCCACCGTTCTTTATGACCTGTTCTCCGAGTTCGGCGTCTCGCAATATGCCGAAATCGACTTCGATCTCGACAACGCCACCCCCACGGCGGGCGCGGTCAAGAAGAAATGCCACAATGTCAAACGCAAGATCGAGGATGAACTGGGCGCAACCCCTATGAGCACATTCACTGCCTGTGCGGTTCGGCCTTCTTTGATGACCTCACCACCCATCCGGAAGTGACTGAAAGCTATAACCGCTATCTCGACGGGCTGTTCCTGAGACAGGGACAAGCCAGAGGTTCATTCGAATATGCCAGCATTGTCTTTGAGGAATATCGCGGCAAGGTCGGCACGGTGGACTTTACCGACACCAACAAGGCGTACTTCTTCCCAGTCGGCGTCCCCGGCCTGTTCCGGCAATACAATGCCCCGGCTGACTTCGTTGAAACCGTCAACACCATCGGCCTGCCGCGCTATGCCAAGCAGGCGATTGATACCCAGTTCGCCCGCTGGGTCACCCTGCATGTCCAGTCCAACCCGCTGCCCATCTGCACCCGCCCGCGCGTGCTGATCAAGGGCAAGCGAACTTGACACGCGGTCGCGTGAATGACTTTGGCGGAACGGTGATCCGTGTTGAACCAGCAACGGTTTTCCTCTGGCATGGTTGGATAGTTGAATGACCGCAATCGCAGCCGCCATCAACGCCCTGTTTACCGATACCAATATCGCAATGGATGCCATTTATCGGGCGCAGGGGACAGGCGGACCGCAATCCGTGCGGATTGTCACCAAACGCCCGGACAAGGTGCTGGATTTTGGCGACAGCCGGGTAGTGACGGCTACCACAGTCGCGGAAGTGCGGGTTTCGGAACTTGCAAGCCCTCAGGCGGGCGACACGCTGGAAATCGGTGGCGAGACCTTCACCATCCAGGGCACGCCCCGGCGGGATACGGAACGGCTCATCTGGTCGCTCGATCTGCGACCACAATAGGAGAAAACGCAATGACCAAGGTGAAAATCCTGCAAACCACCATGGTTGCCGGGCAGCGCCATGCCAAGGGTGACGAAGTCAATATTGATGAATCCACGGCACAAAACCTTGTTGCGCTGGGCAAGGCGGAAATCGTGCCAGATAAAAAAGGTAAGGAAGAGCAACCGGCAAGCTTGGAAAGCTCGGCCAAGGCCATGCGGAGGGAGTAACATCAGTGTGCTTCAAGTCTGCTCTCGAGAATGCCTGCATTGGGGTAAATGAAGATTATTTGACTGAGAATTTCCAGAAGCTGTCATTCTGCATTTGCCACAACTATAGAAGCTATACGGACTTTTATGACATTGATACAATGGCATTATTGATTCGAAGTGTGGGGATAAATGTGAAAACGAAAGTGAATACTGTAGAAAAGGGCAACAAGCTCGAAGACAAACTCCACACTTACCTTTGTGAGCAACAAAGTCGTGAAAATTTCGTTTATGGGTTGTACCCGCCGAATCTCTGTGAAATTTATAAGAAAAAGAAATATCCATGCAAGACAAGGGAGGCTCCTGTTGAATTCGATGTTGTGATTGAATTTTCTCGTGAAGGAAGTGACTCACCCCATTTATATGTAGTTTTTGAGTGCAAAAATCATGCAGGCTCGATCTCTGAAATATATGTAAACGATTTCACATCCAAACTTAGGGATGTGTTCCAGCATGCAGCCAAAGGTGTCATGGTTATTTCATCCCGTTTACAGTCTGGTGCGGAAAAGACTGCCAGGAATCGCAATCTGGGGATCGTAAAATATGATGAACATGGTTTGGATATAATCGCTGAACGGAGAGGAGGAATACGTGCCGAGAGTGGATATGTAAAATCACAGATTATCAGTGAAGAGCGGCCCGCAAAGTCACTGAAATTTTCAGCGTACTATGATGGTAAATTTTTCGGGTCTATCGACCAATTTTTGGCAAATTATGATCCAAAACTTTCTGTCGATAACGAATATAAGAATTGCAAAACTGGCATACAAGTTCCGTTTATTTCGCGCGATGAAATTCAACAATACGCTCAGATAATTTTAGAACAAATTGAATATCAAAGTGGCCCAGTAGATCTTGGAAGAATCTGCTCCTTTCTGTCGATAGATTTGGCGTTTACTGAAAAGAATGTTCAGGATGCGGACGGCAATACCATACTGGGAGCGGCAAATTTTGATAACAAATCTATTCAGATAAATTTTCACGAAAATAAACACCGTGAACGTTTTACTATTAGCCATGAAATAGGTCACTTCTGCCTGCATCATGATCGATATTTACGCGCAGAAACTATCGCCGAAAGAGACTTACTTATAAACGACGAAGAAGACAACAGGTTCAATTATGAACGGCTTGAATTTCAGGCAAATGCATTTGCATCAGATCTGCTTCTACCAGAAAAAACATTTATGACAAGAATCGTTGAACTGAGAATAAATCTAGGTATTAGAGACCGAGGACACGGCTATATATTTGTTGATGATCAAACCTGCAATCGTGTAATTTATGAAAATTTGCTATTACACTTGTCATCAGAATTTGAAGCCTCAAAGTTGGCGATTGAAATAAAGCTTAAAAAGATGGGGCTGCTTATTGATCATAGGGAAAGAAAGTTTCAGTGATTTTTTGCATTGAGTTAGGTGAGTTTGGGTCAACCACATACCTCTCATAGTCGAATATGAAGGTCTCTTTCTGCTCTGACAGTCAATGTCATATCAATACAAGATTCTCACCTCATGCGCCTGAAGGCAGCAATCACAGGCGACCTTGAACAGGTGATGGCACAGGAATATGCTCTTGCCTCCCGTGCAGTGACCGCCGGGGTTGGCAAGCGGACCGATGTTCTTAAAGCCGATCTGCGCAGTCAGATCACGCGCGCCCGGCTGGGCGGCCGGCTGGCCAAGGCATGGCGCGGGCGGGTTTATGAAAATGATGGCATCAATGCCGCCGGTTTTGTCTGGTTGAAGGCGCCGAAGATCGTTCGCGCCTTTGATGAAGGCGTGACCATCCGTGCGAAAGGCGGTCGCTGGCTGGCAATCCCGACAGAACATGCGCCATCACGTGGCAGGAGTGCCGGCGGGCGCAGTTCCATGTCAAAGCGCATTTCACCCAAATCCTATGTATGGAGGAACCGTTTGCGTTTCGTGCCGGTCAACCCCCGGCTGGCGTTATTGGTGGAGCGCAAGAAGGGAAGCCGAAAAAGCCTTGTCATGTTCATTCTGGTCAAGCAGGTCAAATTGAAGAAACGCCTTGATGTGAAGGGTGCTGGCAAGGAGGCGGCAAAGGCCCTGCCGCGTGACATTCTGGAGGCATTCGAGAGGTTCGATCATGACGACACGGCGTGAGACAGCACTGGGCGGTCTGTTCTCGGTGCTCTCGGAAATATCCGGGCAAAAAATCCTGCGCAACGCCGAATTGCCCGAAACCGTCCCGCCGGGCGGCTTGATCATATTGCGGGATGGGTTCATTGGCGAACCGGTGGATATTACCCTGTCACCGGTATCCTATGCCTGGCAGCACCGGGCGGAACTGGAAGTGTTCGTGCGCGGGAATGATCCTGCATCGCGGGCGGCCAGTCTGGATGATCTGGTTGTTGCCATTGAACAAGTCGTTGCGGCCGACCGCACACTGGGCGGCAGCATCGATCACTGCGAACCCGGCCCGCCGGAAGAACCGGAGGATCTGGCACAGGAAGGCGCACAGAGTTTCAAGGCAGCCATCCTGCCGGTGATCCTCCATTACACCAGTACCGGTTCATCAGGCTGAACCTGATCATTATACATTAAAGGAGAATGTTCCATGGCCCAAGCCTATGGCTTCAACACCACTGTGCTCATGCGCAGGCAAACGTCGTTCGATACCCCGGCAAGCGGCAATCATGTGCGCCTGCCCATCCTGCGCCATTCACTGGGCGACACGCAAGGCTTTGAGGAGCAGTCCTACGGGCCGGAAGGCCGTGAGCCCAAAGATCCGGGCCGGTCGCTGGCCACCCATGGCGGGGATATCGAGGTGCCACTGTGCCTCAACCATATGGGCTGGATTCTCTATGGCCTGTTTGGCGCTCCAGTCACCTCCGGTTCCGGTGATTACACCCATATGTTCAAGTCGGGTGCGGCGAGCCTGCCGTTTCATACTATCGAGGTCAGTCACCCCGAAACCGGCCGCTTTCTGCAGCATATTGGGGTGATGTTCAACACCGCTTCCTTCAAGGCCGACAAGAAAGGCGGCTATGGCTCGCTCTCCATTGGTTGCCTTGGCCAGACGGAGGTCAAGCGCACATCAAGCCAGGGCGGCACACCGGTGGAAGAACCGCTTGACCGGGTGCACCAGTGGACGGGAGCCATCTCCAAGGACGGGGCACCATTTGCCAATGTCACCGAATGCGAGCTCAATTTCTCAAACGGGCTGGTGGCCAACAATGACATCATCAATGGCGAGCCCTGGCCCGCCTCCATCGATCTCGGCCAATCCAGCCTCAAGGGCAATCTGACAGCCCGGTTTGTGGATACGGAAGTCTATGACCTTGCCGTCTCAGGCGCGCCGTTCGCGCTGGAACTTTCCCGGGCTATTTCCGCTACCCGCGCGTTAATCCTGAAAGCCCCCGCCGTGCGGCTGGAAAAGGCCGGTATCCCGATGGAAGGCCCCGGTGGTATCCGCGCCCGCTTTGCCCTGCGCGGCGAATGGGCCGCCAGTGACAACGCCATGCTGATCGCAACGCTCAAGAACGGGCGGGCGGATTATGAGCATGTTTGAACAGGGTTATTCCCACGGATTTATGATTTCAATTTCCGGAAAGGCAAAATCCCGGGCGTTGCGGGTTACCAGACGCAGGCCGTGATGAAGGGCGGTTGCCGCCAGCAGGCTGTCGACAGCAGGTGGTGTCCGTTCTGCTCGTGCGCAGAGAACACCCCAGCGTTCGGCCACATGAACATCGACCGGCAGGATGCGGTCCTCGAACCAGTCCGGCAATTCGTGCTCAAGCCAGACGCGCAGGCGTTCCCTTCGCTCTGATTGCGCCATTTTCTCTATGCCTTTGCGGATTTCGCCAAGGGTGAGAACGCTGACATGCAGGGCATCGTCAGGTGTCTTGTCGAACCATTCGAGAACCTGCCTGTCAGGACGGGGCCGGACAGTTTCGGAGATGACATTGGTATCGAGCAGATAACTCAAAGATCGACCTCGCGCATGGGCGACTTGTCCCGTGTCAGGTCAAGCTCGACGCCCTTGAGCGGTGAAGAGCGCATGAATTCGACGAAGCGGGGTTTGCGTTTTTTCAGGCGCTGGAATTCAGATGCCGAAATGATCACCGCCTCGGGCTTGCCGCGCACAGTGATTTCCTGCGGACCATCCTTTGAGGCCGAGCGCAACAGTTCGCTGAACCGCGCCTTGGCTTCCTGAAGCTGCCATTGTTTCATATTACTCTCCTGACCAGTCTGACTAATTGCAATATAAGGGCAACTGCCCGCCAAAACAAGGAATAAACCATGATCCGTCTGAACCTTCCCACCGAGCCCTACTGGCTCGATCTTCCCCTTGGCGTGCGCCTGCAGGTGCGCCCGCTGGACACGGCTGTTTATGAAGCCTGCCGCTACCGGGCCGCCCGGGATGCCAAGAGGATCATCGGGGAACGGAAAGAGGCCGGTAATGATGCTCCCGTGGATGAGGATGATGCCGATGGTCTGGCGACGTTCCTGGTGACAGCAGCACTGGCCCGGGCCGCCATCATCGGCTGGGAGGGTGTCGAGGATGCGGAAGGAGATGGCGTCGCGCCTGTCAATGATACGACCGTGTCCGATCTTATGCGCATTCCCCTGATTGCCAGCGACTTCCGCCGCCGCATTCTGGAGCCTTATGAGCAACTGGTATCGGAGGGAAACGCATCCGGGCCTTTGCCAGATGGCGCTTTGGCGGAGGCCTCGACTATTGCAGCGAATGCGAAGCCGAAGGATTGCCCTGCGCCAGGGGCAGGAAAGGCCAGGACAGCAAACTCTGCCCGTTCGAGCAGCACCGGCCAGTAACTCTTGAAGGGATTGAAGTGCTGGGATTGGTGGAACGCTGTCAGGGGCAGGTCCGTGTTGCCGGTTTCGGACAGATTATCGGGCTGGATTATGGCGCCGTGCTCAGGCTGGCGGACCTGCTGGGGTTGAACATGAAGATTGTCGCCGCCCTGCTGCCCTTTGCCGAGGCCGGGTTTATTGAAGGCATGAAGCAATTGCAGGATCAGAACGACAGGCAAGAATCCCATGGCAACGCGTAATCTTTCCATCCGTCTTTCCGTTGAGGATTGGGAAAAAGTCAAGCGTCAGCTAAAGGATGTTGGCGAGGAAGGGCAAGATGCCCTTGAGCGCATCGAAAGGGCTGGCGAACCGGCATCGGAAGGCCTGCAAATGGTCGATGGCGCAGCGGACGGTGTGCGAGAGGCTTTTGATGATGCCGCGCGTAGTGCCGGTCCTCTTGGCGCGGTGCTTACAAGGCTGGGGCCGGTCGGTGCTGCAGTTGCCGCCGGGCTGATTGCCCTTGGTCTTGGCATAAGAGCAGCCTTCAGACAGGCCGGGGAAGCAGCGAAAGCCTTTGACGAGGTCGCCGAGAGCGCCCGCGAGATGGGAACTTCAGTCCGGGTGCTGGAGGGTTTGCGCGCGGTCTCGCTGACCGTTGGCGCGCCGGTGGCCGATCTGGACAGGGCTGTCTCAAGTTTCATGCAGAACATGCAGGGTGCCCGGCGTGGCTCCCATGAATGGATCACAGCTCTGGAAAAGGTGGACAAGGCACTCGGCGCGTCTGTCCGCCAGACCCGGTCCAATGATGCCGCCCTTGAACTGGTCATGCGCAGACTGGCCGGAATGACCGATGAGACCCGGCGGGCAGCCCTTGCCTACGCTGCCTTTGGCGAAGAGGGACGCACCATGCTGCGCATTACCCAGGATGGCACAATTGCATTCGACGCCATGCGGGCGGCAGCGCGTGATACCGGTCTTGCCTTGAATGAGTATCTGGTCGCCGAGGGTGAAAAAACCCGCGATGAACTGACCCGGCTGGAAACCCAGATCGACAATAATCTCAAGGAAGCCTTCATTGGCCTTGGCCCGGTAATCGTCTGGTTCAAGGGGCTGTGGGCCGATCTGGTCGGTGTGCTGCGAGATGTCATCATGGCGTTTCGGGGTATTGAGGTGCAATCCACCGAGACACTCAAGGCCAAGCTGGCCGAGATCGACAGTACCATCTCATCTTATGAACAGCGTCTGTCCGCTATAAAGATTGAACGCTGGCGCGGACCGTTGCAGGCCAGTATCCGGGGACTGGAAAGCCAAAAAGCCGAGATCGAAAAGATACTCGCCGATCGTGAGGCTGCCGCCAGCAAGGCCAATAACCTGGCCCCCATCACCGCCCGCCAGCCGCTGGAGATTACCGTCCATCCGCGCACCCGGCGCTCTTCACGGCGAGGTGGCTCGGGAGGACTAAGTGAAGCCGAGCGGATCAGACGTGCCTTGAATGACATTGCCAATGACAAGGCCTTGGCCAGATTATCGGCCCTTGACCGCGAAACGGTCAGCTTTGCAAAGCGGCTGCGATTGTCATCAAAGGACATTGATGCCTTTGTCAAGGCCGCCGCCATGGGCAATTTGCAGGATGCCCCGGCAAAGATCCTCAAACTGCGTGATGCGCTTGATGGTCTCGGCATGGCGAAAGAAGGGGCAAAGCTCATGGACGACACCCGTACATCCGCTGAGCGCTTGCAGGAACGGCTGGAGCGGCTGCGCGAATTGCTTGATGCCGGTGAGATCGATTGGGAGACCTATTCCCAAGCCGTGGCCAAGGTCAGAGACGAATTTGGCAAGGCCACACTGGCGGCTGCCGGGCTTGATGGTTTGGGCAAGGAAGTAGGCTCGGCCATTGTCGGATCTTTCAAGGATGCCATTCGCGAGGGCAAGGACCTTGTCTCGACACTCAAGGACATCGGGCTGAAGCTGTCCGACATTGCCCTTGATGCCGCCTTCAAGCCGGTGGAGACGTTTCTGGGATCGATGTTTGATCACATGTTCGCCGGGCTTGTCAGCGGGATCAGCTTTTCCGCCGATGGCAATGTGTTCGACCATGGGGACATCGTGCCATTTGCCACCGGCGGACTGGTGACCCGGCCGACCCTGTTTCCCATGGCCCGGGGTGGTATCGGCCTCATGGGTGAAGCAGGCCCCGAGGCCATATTGCCATTGAAACGGGATGGCCAGGGGCGGCTTGGTGTCGTCTCCGGCAATCAGGGATCCGCACCAATGTCCATCACCTTCAATGTTTCCACCCCCGATGCGGGCAGTTTCCAGCGTTCCGAAGGCCAGATCACCGCCATGCTCAACCGCGCCGTGGCGCGGGGGCGGCGGGGATTGTAGTTGGAGACCATGACAAATGTCGTTCCATGAAGTCCGGTTCCCCGATGGCATATCATATGGCACCAGCGGCGGGCCGGAGCGGCGAACCGAGATTGCCACGCTGGGCTCGGGCTTCGAGGAACGCAACAGCCCCTGGTCGCATTCAAGGCGGCGCTACAATGCCGGGTACGGTGTGCGCAATACCAATGATCTGCATGCGGTGATCGGGTTTTTCGAGGCAAGGCATGGACGGCTTCATGGCTTTCGTTTCAAGGACTGGCTGGACTGGAAGTCCTGTCCGCCGCTAGATGAGTTTACACCAACCGATCAGAGTATCGGTATAGGCGACGGGGTGCAGAGCGACTATCAACTGGTCAAGAGATATATCAGCGGCGACCAGACTTACATAAGGCCCATCACCAAGCCGGTGGCTGGCACGGTGATTATTGCACTTGACGGTATTGAGCAGACAACCGGCTGGTCCGTCGATACGTCCAATGGGCTGATCACCTTCGATACGGCCCCGGCATCCGGCGCGGTGATCACCGCCGGTTTTGAATTTGATGTACCCGTGCGCTTTGACACCGACCGGCTGGACATTGCCTTGTCGCGCTTTCGCGCCGGGGACATCCCCTCCATTCCGCTCATTGAACTGAAACTCAAGAGTTAACCTCCATGAAATCACTTCCAACCGACCTGCAGGAATCCCTTGAGTCCGGCGCCACCACCTTGTGTCGCTGCTGGAAACTGGTCCGCGCTGACGAAGTCTTGCTTGGGTTTACCGATCATGATGAGGACCTTGTCTTTGACGGTGTCAGGTATCGCGCTGCTTCCGGCTTTACTGCATCAAGCATCGACCAGTCTCTGGGCCTCAATGTGGACGGACTGGAAGTCCAGGGCGCGCTTGTCGATGACGCATTGAACGAGGACGATCTAGCCGCCGGGCTGTTCGACAATGCCAGGATCACTGTCCTTCTGGTGGACTGGCGGGAGCCGGACAACCGCATCATCCTGTTTGCCGGGTCCATCGGCGAGGTCAGCAGGGGAGAAGTCCGGTTCAGCGCCGAGATCAGGGGGCTGGCCCATGCGCTCAACCAGCCGCGTGGGCGGCTGTTCCAGCGCTCCTGTGATGCCGATCTTGGCGATGCCCGCTGCGGGGTTGATATCAGCGGAAGTGCATATCATGGAATGGGAACCGTCACGCAGGCAAGTGACAGCCGATCATTCCGCGCCTCCGGTCTTGAGAGTTTTGCCGCCGACTGGTTTTCGCGCGGCAGGCTGATCTGGGAAACCGGCGCCAATGCTGGATCGGTGATGGAAGTGAAGGTGCATGACCTTGTCTCCGGTGAAGCGGTGATCGAATTGTGGGAGCCCATGGCGAAGGGTATTGCAACAGGCGACGCATTTGCTGTTACCGCCGGTTGCGACAAGACCTGGCGGACTTGCCGGGAGCGGTTCGGCAATGGTGACAATTTCCGGGGCTTTCCATTCATGCCCGGCAATGACTGGGTCACCTCCTATCCCAACAAGGGCGAAGGCAATGATGGCAACAAGCTCTCGGGATAGCCGCATTCTGGAGATTGCCCGCTCGTGGATTGGCACGCCCTACGTCCATCAGGCCGCACTCAAGGGTGCAGGCTGTGATTGCCTCGGGCTCATTCGCGGTGTCTATACTGAGCTTTACAGGACCGATCCGGAAACCCCGCCCGCCTATTCGCCGGACTGGGCGGAGGAAACCGGTATCGAGGCGATGCGTGATGCCGCGCGGCGGCATCTGTTGGAAATTGCGCCGGAGAATGCCAAACCCGGCGACGTGGTGCTGTTTCGCATGAAGGCAACTGCCCCGGCGAAACACGCCGCAATCCTGAGCACCGATAGCCAAATCATTCACGCATATCAGGGCCACGCGGTAGCGGAAACCGCCATTCCGCCCGGCTGGGAGCGGCGCATGGCATACGCCTTTACCTGGCCGGATGCACAAGGGCTGGCCCGTTAATCTTTTGCTCACCATGTTTGTCAATCTCTTGTTAACGGCTCTGTAATGGCGGCACTGGTTTTGACAGCAGCGGGCGCGGCCATTGGCGGAGCGCTATTGCCCACCGGCATTACCATTCTGGGGGCCACGCTCACGGGTGCTGCGATCGGCGGCGCCATTGGCGGCACGGTGGGCGGCATGATCGACCAGATGCTGTTTGCCCCCACCATTCG
>JALXER010000119.1:0-443 GCA_027069385.1 Paracoccaceae bacterium | reverse complement strand
AGGAAACCGGTATCGAGGCGATGCGTGATGCCGCGCGGCGGCATCTGTTGGAAATTGCGCCGGAGAATGCCAAACCCGGCGACGTGGTGCTGTTTCGCATGAAGGCCAATGCTCCGGCCAAGCATGCCGCAATCCTGAGCGGGGGAAATCGCATCATCCATGCCTGGCAGGGCCATGCGGTTGCGGAAACCGCCATTCCGCCCGGTTGGGATCGGCGCATGGCTTATGCGTTTACCTGGCCGCTGCCAGAAACTGGCCGTCGCCAGAAGGTTTGAGAGGCTGATCCTTTGGCGGCACTGGTTCTGACAGCCGCAGGCGCGGCGATCGGCGGGGCGTTGCTACCGACCGGCATTACCATTCTGGGGGCCACGCTCACCGGTGCTGCGATCGGCGGCGCCATTGGCGGCACGGTGGGCGGCATCATCGACCAGATGCTGTTTGCC
>JALXER010000118.1 GCA_027069385.1 Paracoccaceae bacterium | reverse complement strand
GGCGGACATGGACCTGCTGCTGGACGCCGTGAAACGCTTGCCGATCCTGCTGGTGACGGTTGCGCCCGAAAGCGTTACGGCCGAGCAGATCGCAACCTTGACCGATGCAGGCGTGCTCATCTCGCTTGGTCACACCGATGCGCCCTATGCGGATTGCAAAACCGCCGCCACTCACGGGGCCACCTGCGCCACCCATCTGTTCAACGCGATGAGCCAGTTTACCGGTCGCGAACCCGGTCTGGTCGGTGCCGCGCTGGACACCCCGACCCTGCACGCTGGCCTAATTGCCGACGGTATCCATGTTTGCGCCGCCAGTATCCGCACGGCATTGGCGGCAAAACAGGGACCGGCAGCGGTGTTTCTGGTGACTGATGCCATGTCCACTGTTGGCTCGGACATCACGGAATTCACTCTGGACGGCCGCACGATTTACCGGCGCGAGGGGCGGTTAACACTGGCGGATGGCACCTTGGCGGGGGCCGATCTGAATATACCGACGGCCTTGCGGTTCATGACGTCCAAAGTCGGCATCTCGCCAGATGAAGCCTTGAAAATGGCCACTTTGAGACCTGCAAAGATGTTGCAAAACATGCAGGTCGGCCAACTGGTTTCCGATGGCGTTGCCAATTTCGTCCATCTGGATGATGACCTGTATCTGACCGCCGTCTGGCAAAATGGAACACCGGTTTCAGACGTTATTTCAAAACCTTAAGGTCACGCGCAATCCACGGCAGGGCCTTTATTGCCGGATCGACAATCATTTCCTGCAACAGTGAACGCAGCCGCACGGCCACGTCCTGCGGCATATCCTGCAATACATCCCGACGCGCGGTCAGCGATATGCTGCGGGTTAAAGGATCAAATGGCAGTTCGATCATTTCCACCGCATCGTGGAACCGCCGCGCGCGCAAATATCCCAGTGGCGTCAGGATCGTCCAGCCCGCCTGCGCCGCCACCATCGCCATGATCGCATGATAGCTGTCCAGCTCGAAGCGCTGCGCCAGTTTCAGGTTCTGCCGCGCCAGATGCGCTGCAATCTGGCGGCCCATGTGATGGCGTTGGGTATACTGGATCAGGGGCAGCGATTTCAGCTGCGCCAATACATCCCCACCCATGTCGATCATCCCTTTGGGCACCGCGGCCACGAAGGGTTCCACCAGCAACGGATGCACCTCCATCCCATCCGCCGTGGCCCCCATATCGGCCGCCACCACCACATCCAGCGCGCGGCTGTCCAGCAGATCGAACAACCGGTGACTGGCGCCGGTTTCCAGCAAAAACTGGCAGCCCTGCAATTCCACCGCCATATCTGCCAGAAGGCGCGGGGTAACATCGGCGTCGAAATCCTCGATCATCCCCAGCCTAAACCGCGTTAGCGCCGACATATCCGGCATCGCCAGTTCGGCCTGCGCCTGCAAGGCCTCGTCCAGGATCACCTGCGCCCGTTTGCGAAAAATCTCGCCGGACGGGGTTAATGTCACTGGGCGTGCATTGCGGTTAAGCAAAATGGCCCCCAGCGCGGTTTCCAGATTGGTTAATTGCTGGCTGACAGCCGAGGGGCTTGCCTCGAGCCGCCGTGCCGCCGCCGAGATCGAACCTTCATCCGCCGTGGCGATGAAAACCTCTATTCCCCAAAGGGTTATGCGGCCTGTGGTGGCAACCATAATTGGTTAATATCCCCTGTTAATACTGCCAGCCTAGGCGCTCGCTGCCCTCAGCGCAACACCAGCGGCGCATCCAGCCATTCATGCAGCACCGCGTTTGTGGCTTCGGACGCTTCCAGCATCGGAATATGCCCTGCCCCCTCGATAATCCGCAAAGTGCCATAGGGGATGAGTTCCGACATGAATTCATGGCGACGCGGCAGGGTTAGCGTATCTTCGGCCCCGCACACCACAAATGCCGGCATCCGTATCTTGCGCAGGGTTTTCTGCTGGTCGGGCCGCCGCTGCAAGGCGCGCGACTGGCGCACGAATTCGCCTTCGCCCACCGCCAGCGCCATGTTGCGC
>JALXER010000117.1 GCA_027069385.1 Paracoccaceae bacterium | reverse complement strand
CGGTTTTGGAGCCGGAGGGCGGGCAGCACCCGGATAGGCGCGCGTTGTGCCGTATAAGGGTTTTTGCCATTCTGGCAAAAAGGGTATGCCCAAGCACCCTCGGGGGTACGCGCATTTATGCGCGAGGGGGCTGTGGCCCCCCTTTTGCCGAACGAAGTGAGGCCATGGTGTCGCAACGCGTTTTGAAACTTGTTTCAAAACGCACCCTGCGCTTGAAAGGGTAGGGTGCGTCTGGCAGTTGCTGGCACGTTATCATGGGCCAAACTGTGGATAGGGTTTGTCAGAACGGGATGTCGTCGTCAATTTGGCCGGCCCCGCCGCCTGCGCCACCGCCGGTCTGGCCGCCGCCATAGCCGCCATCCTGATTGCCGCCGCCATAACCGCCGCCTTGTCCGCCGCCATAGCTTCCACCGCCGCCACCGCCACCGCCGGCATTGCGGCTGTCCAGCATGGTCAGTTCCGAGCGGAACGGGCGTAGCACCACTTCGGTAGAATAGCGGTCATTGCCGCTCTGGTCCTGCCACTTGCGGGTTTCCAGTTGCCCTTCGACATAGACTTTTGATCCCTTGTGCAGGTATTGCATCGCCACCTTGCACAGGCCCTCGTTGAAAATCGCCACCGAATGCCATTGCGTGCGCTCTTGCCGCTCGCCGGTATTCTTGTCGCGCCAGGTTTCCGAGGTCGCGATGCGCAGGTTTACCACCCGGCCACCATTTTGAAAGGTGCGTTCCTCTGGCTCGGCACCAAGATTCCCGATCAGCATTACTTTGTTTAAACTTCCAGCCACGATTTTCCCTCATTTTTTCGAATCTGTACCGGCATAGTAACCAGTTCTGGCCATGGACGCCATAATTCGCTAAGATATTCTTAAAATACCGCAAAAATGCGGATCAAAGCAGATATGGGCACTATTATGAACAGATTTCGGGCCGGAATCCTGACGGCTTTGCTGGGCAGCACAGCCGTGGCGCAGGATGTCAACGTCAACACCCTGCAATTTCAGGGCACCAACAGCATCATTGCCAAATACCAGAACCGCGAGTTGACGCCGGGCAGCATGAGCGCCAACCTGCGGGACCTGCATCACCGTATTTTGGCGGACCCGTTTCCGATCCCGCAAGAAATCACCGGCGGCAGCGATTTCGAAATCGCGATCCGGATGGCCAAGCGATATGACATCCCCGCGCAGTTGTTCTTTAACCTTGTGACGGCCGAATCAAACTGGGATGCGGCGATTACCTCGAACCGTGGCGCGATCGGCCTGACGCAGCTTATGCCCGGCACCGCCGATGAGCTGGGCGTAAACCCTTGGGATTCGTATGAAAATCTGGAGGGCGGGGCACGATACCTGCGCCAGCAGTACGACCATTTCGGCACTTGGGAACTGGCCCTGGCCGCATACAACGCCGGACCGGGCGCTGTCAGGCGTTTTGGCGGCATCCCGCCCTATGCGGAAACGCAGGAATATGTGCGCAAGATCCTGGTCGATGTGACCCTGTAAAAAAGGCGGGGTCAAAGCCCCGCCTTTAGTGCTAGGATCAGGACCCATTACTCCGACGCCACCGGCGTCAAATCCGCGATAGCTCGGCGGTTTGGGCCGCGCCGGACAGGGTGGCCCCTTTCCAAGCGGCCCGAGCCGCTGAGATGAAGCGGATTTGGCGTCCTTCGGATTCGGCATATTTTCCGCCTGACGGGGTCGCAAACCCTTGAAATAGAGCCACTATTCCTGCGGGTTTGCTCATGGTCAGGCGAAAAATCTGCCAAACCGGTGGCGTCGGATTTATGGGTCCTGATCCTAAGCTGCTTCCAGCTCTCCGCCGCCGTGGTACCAGTGGGCCAGACCGCCAAGATTGTACACCTCTTTGAACCCGTAGGACATCATCATCTGCGCGGCCATGCCCGAGCGAGACCCCGAGGCGCAATAGATGATAACCGGTTTGTCCACATCCAGTTCGGGGTGGAACTCGGGATGGCGGGGGTCTGCTTTGCTTTGCAGCATCATCAGCGGCACATGAATCGCGCCTTTGGCTTTGCCCGACATCATCAGTTCGTTGATGTCGCGCACATCGATGATGATGGCTTCGTTGTTGTTGACCTTGCTTACCGCGTCTTGCGGCGTAATGGGTTTTGCGGATTGGCGTCCAAACATGGGGATCCCCTCAGGAAAATTTCGTTGGGAACACATATAAAATATTGAATTTGTAAATCAACCCCCTTGCTGCGAAAAAATCGCTTGCATCTGTTTACCTTTTGTTCACATATAGGCTGTTAACTGGGGGAAGGCCGATGGCGATAAAGAATATCGAGGTTCGGGGTGCGCGTGCCCATAACCTGAAATCAATCGACGTGGATATTCCGCGTGACCGGCTGGTGGTAATCACCGGTCTGTCCGGCTCGGGCAAATCCAGCCTTGCCTTTGACACGATCTATGCCGAAGGACAGCGGCGCTATGTCGAAAGTCTGAGCGCCTATGCCCGCCAGTTCCTTGATATGATGCAAAAGCCGGATATGGACCATATCTCGGGCCTTTCTCCGGCGATTTCGATCGAGCAAAAGACCACCAGCAAGAACCCGCGCTCCACCGTGGGCACCGTGACCGAGATTTACGACTATTTGCGCCTGCTTTTTGCCCGCGTGGGCACGCCCTATTCGCCTGCCACCGGCCTGCCGATCGAGGCGCAGCAGGTTTCCGAGATGGTTGACCGGATTATCGCCATGGAGGAAGGCACCCGTGCCTATCTGCTCGCACCGGTAGTGCGGGATCGCAAGGGTGAATATGGCAAGTATTTTCAAGAACTTAAAAAGCAGGGCTATCAGCGGGTCAAGGTGGATGACACGTTTTACGAGCTGGACGACGTGCCCGAGCTGGACAAAAAATATCGTCATAATGTCGATGTGGTGGTTGACCGGCTGGTGATCAAACCGGGGCTGGAAACCCGCCTTGCCGACAGCCTGCGCACCGCGCTTGATCTGGCCGACGGGATTGCGGTGCTGGAAACCGCCGGTGATACCCCCGAACGCACGATCTTTTCCGAGAACCACGCCTGTCCGGTCAGCGGCTTTACCATTCCCGAGATCGAACCACGGCTGTTTTCGTTCAACGCGCCGCTGGGGGCCTGCCCGACCTGTGACGGGCTGGGCAAAGAGCTGTTTTTCGATGAAAACCTGATTGTTCCGGACCAGAGCATCAGCCTTTACGCCGGCGCGCTGGCCCCGTGGGCCAAGGGTAAATCTCCCTATTTTCGGCAAACCATAGAGGCGCTGGCGCGGCACTACAAGTTCAAGAAATCCGCGCCGTGGTCCGACTTGCCCAAAGCCGTGCAGCAGGTGATGCTCTATGGCTCCAAGGGAGAGGAAATCAAGTTTCGCTATGACGAAGGCGGGCGGGTTTACGAGGTCAAGCGCCCGTTCGAGGGGGTCATTCCCAACATGGAGCGGCGCTATCGCGAGACCGACAGCAACTGGATTCGCGAGGAATTCGAGCGCTACCAGAACAACCGCCATTGCGCCGATTGCAACGGATTTCGCCTGAAGCCCGAGGCGCTGGCGGTAAAAATCGCCGACCTGCATGTGGGGCAACTGGTACAGATGTCGATTTCCGAGGCGCTCAACTGGGTCGAAACCGTGCCCGCGCGCCTGTCGGAGCAGAAAAACCAGATTGCCGCGGCGATTCTGAAGGAAATTCGCGAAAGGCTGGGGTTTCTGGTGAATGTGGGCCTCAATTACCTGACTTTGGCGCGCGCATCGGGCACCCTTTCGGGTGGCGAAAGCCAGCGCATCAGGCTGGCCAGCCAGATCGGCTCGGGGTTGACGGGGGTGCTTTATGTGCTGGACGAACCCAGCATCGGGTTGCATCAGCGCGATAACGGGCGGCTGCTGACCACGCTGAAAAACCTGCGCGATCAGGGCAATTCGGTGCTGGTGGTCGAACACGACGAGGAGGCCATCCGCGAGGCCGACCACGTTATCGACATTGGCCCCGGCGCAGGGATTCATGGCGGTGAAATTATCGCGCAAGGCACACCGGCGCAAATCGCCAAATGCAAAAAATCACTGACAGGGCAGTATCTTACCGGCAAGCGTTCCATTGCTATTCCGGCGGAACGGCGCAAAGGCAACGGCAAGAAAATCGTGATCAGCGGGGCCAGCGGCAACAACCTGCGCGACGTGACGGCCAGCTTTCCGCTGGGTACGTTTACCTGTGTCACCGGCGTTTCGGGGGGCGGCAAATCGACCCTGACCATCGAGACCCTGTTCAAGACCGCCTCTATGCGGTTGAACCGCGCCCGCAAGGTGCCCGCACCGTGCAAATCGATCAAGGGGCTGGAACATCTGGACAAGGTGATCGACATTGACCAACGCGCCATTGGCCGCACGCCGCGATCAAATCCTGCCACCTATACCGGTGCCTTTACCCCGATCCGCGACTGGTTTTCCGGCCTGCCCGAGGCCAAGGCCCGCGGCTATAAACCCGGGCGGTTCAGTTTCAACGTCAAGGGTGGGCGCTGCGAGGCCTGCAAGGGCGACGGGGTAATCAAGATCGAAATGCACTTTTTGCCCGACGTATATGTAGAATGCGAAAGCTGCCACGGAAAGCGGTTCAACCGCGAAACGCTGGAGGTGCTGTTCAAGGGGCGCTCGATTGCCGACGTGCTGGATATGACGGTCGAGGAGGCCGCCGAATTTTTCAAGGCAGTGCCGAGCATTCGCGATAAAATGACCGCGCTGTTGCGGGTGGGGCTGGGTTATATCAAGGTCGGCCAGCAAGCCACGACCCTGTCGGGTGGCGAGGCCCAGCGGGTGAAGCTGTCGAAAGAACTGGCCAAACGCTCGACCGGGCGGACGCTCTATATTCTGGACGAACCGACCACGGGGCTGCATTTCGAAGATGTGCGCAAGCTGTTGGAAGTGCTGCATGAACTGGTGGATCAAGGCAACACGGTGATCGTGATCGAACATAACCTCGACGTGATCAAGACCGCCGATCATATTATCGATATCGGCCCCGAGGGCGGCGATGGCGGCGGCCAGATTGTGGCAACCGGCACCCCCGAACAGGTGGCACAAGCCAAGGGCAGCCACACGGGGCATTACCTGAAAGCGATGCTCTAGCGATGCAAGGCACGGTTCTGGCAGAATGGGAACATGACGCGGCGCAGAATAGTGCCGCAACGATTATCCCCGATGGCTGTCGCGATTTGCTGTTTCGGGCATTGCCGGGCGACCGGCCGCAATGGCAGATCACGGCGCTGGATTCATCGGCTTACCGCGTGGATATTAAAGCGGGGGAGTATATGAAGGGCTTTCGCCTGCGCCCCGGTGTGCAGGTCGATGTGGCGGGGCTGCTGGCCTGCGTTGACCCGCTGGACGGGCAGGGGCGAATTGTCGAGCGTATCAATGATTTTACCGTGCTGCCTGCGCTGATTGACGACGCGCTTGGCGCCATTGCCCAAAGCGGCAAGGTGGCCCGTGCCGCGGCAATGCTTGGGGTGAATGCGCGTCAATTGCAACGCATTTGCCGCGCAACCGGCCGGACCCCGGGGGCGTGGCTGTCATTGGCAAGGGCGCGCAAAGCTGCCCGTCTGATCGGCAAAGGTGACCTTTGCGATGTGGCACTGCAGGCGGGCTATGCCGATCAGGCCCACATGACCCGCGAATTCACCCGCTGGTTCGGTATGCCGCCTTTGAAGCTGAGATCTCGCCCCGAAATCGCCATGCAACTAACCGCCAAAGGCTTCGCCTGATCCCCGCCAAAGCGGCGCGTCCGCTGTTGCTCCCTTGGCCATGCCGCGCCCGCGCCGCCCCGAACCGGATTCGCAAACGGCGAGGCCGTTGCGCATCGGGCAGGCGACCTTGCCACTCTCGCAGCATTTGCATTGCGGCGCGGGTGGTAGTGTGCCTCAGGCGCAGCGGCAGACGCGCCGCCATGGTGCCGCAGCGCATTTTGCCTTTGGCAAAATGCCAAAAGGGTGCAGTTTACCCGATCTTGGTGCAGATTTCGATCAGGAACCCGTTCGGGTCGGACACATAGCCAACGGTTTGCCCCCATGGCATTTGTGTCGCTTCTTGTACCGGTTTGGCCCCTTCCTGCACGGCCCGCGCCAGTGCGGCGTTCACATCATCGGTTTCAAAGGCCAGTTCGAAAGTCGGCGCATCGGGGCTGGCCGGCGCCGGAGATTTGCGCGCAACCGTCTCGAAAGAAGCAAATGCCAACACGGTGTCGCCCGTATCCAGTTCGGCATAGCCGCCCTCGTCTGTCAGCATGCGCCGGGTCAGGCCAAAGGCGTTTTTATAGAATTCAAGCGTAGTTTCGACATCTTTCACATAAAGAATGGTATAGCGGAATTTCATGGTGGCTCCTTTTCAAGTGTTGTATTGCGGCAGCCTAGCCGCCCGCACGGGGCGGGTCTTGAATAAATGCGACGGGGGAAAGATGCAGCGGGTAATGGTCATTGGCGGTTCCGGTTCCGGCAAGTCAACGCTGGCACGCCGTCTGGGAAAGGCCACGGGCCTGCCTGTTGTGCATATCGACCCGATGTACTGGAAGCCGGGCTGGGTGCAGCGGAGCAAAGCAGAAACAACCGCGCTGGTGCTGGCAGCGACACGGGCTGACGAATGGGTGTTTGACGGCAACCATCACAGCACTTTTCCCGCGCGGATAGCGCGGGCCGACCATTTGGTCTTTCTCGATATGCCAACCTGGTTGCGGGTCTGGCGGGTGGTGCGTCGAAGCTGGCGTTATTATGGGAAAACGCGCCCCGATATGGGGGTGGGTTGCCCCGAACGGTTCGACCTGCATTTTATCTTTAATTGGGTGGGTGGATATCGTTGGCGGCAGCGCAAAACCGATCTGGCTTTGATGCAAAATCCACCAGATCACCTGACTTGTGTGCATTTGAAATCCCGTGCTCAGGTCGAAGCGTTTATCCAAAAAGCCTGCAAGACTGGCTAGCGTATCATCGCCGCTCGAACGGGGCTCCCGCACTCCAGCCATGGACTGGCTAA
>JALXER010000116.1 GCA_027069385.1 Paracoccaceae bacterium | reverse complement strand
ATCCATGGCCATTCGGCCAAGTGCGGCACGCGAGAAGGGGCCCTTTGTGGCTCCGTTCTCGGCAATGTGCCAGACCTTTTCCGCTGGCGGTGGCGGCGGGGCAGCAGGCGCGGCGGCAGCGGGTTGCTGGGCCATATTGCCGGCCATGTTCTGTGCCATGGCCATGCCCATTCCCATGCCCAGACCAGCGCCCATGCCGCCCCCTCCGCCGGGGTTTTCGGCTGCGGCGGTCATGGCTTCGGCAGCGGCGAACTGGGTATATTTGTGCAGATCACCGACCACACCCATGCTGGTGCGTTTGTCCATCGCTTCTTCGACGGCTGGCGGCAGCGAGATGTTTTCAATAAAGAATGCCGGCATTTCCAGACCGAATTCGGCCAGTTGCGGCGAGACTTTTTCCACGATGATCTCGCCCAGACTTTCCATATTCGCGGCCATATCCAGCACCGGAATACCCGAACTGGCAACGGCATTGGTAAAGCGCGGCACGATGATGTTGCGAATCTGGTAAGAGATCTCGTCGGTGGTAAATTCGCCATCGGTGCCAACAATTTCGCGCAGGAACAGGGCTGGGTCGGAAACCCGGATCGTATAGGTACCAAAGGCCCGAATGCGCACCACACCGAATTCGGGGTCGCGGCACATGATCGGGTTTTTGGTGCCCCATTTCAGATCCTGAAACCGTGTCGTGTTGACAAAGTATATCTCGGATTTGAACGGGCTTTGAAACCCGTGATCCCAGTGTTGCAGGGTGGTCATCAGCGGCATGTTGTTGGTTTCAAGCATATACATGCCCGGATTAAACACATCCGCCAACTGGCCTTCGTGGACAAATACCGCTGCCTGGCCCTCGCGGACCGTCAGCTTGGCGCCGTACTTGATCTCGTGATTGCGGCGCTCAAAACGCCAGACGAGCGTGTCGCTGCTGTCATCGGTGTATTCGATAACATCGATAAACTCGCCAGCCAGAAAATCGAAAATTCCCATGGTTTGCTCCTTATCCTGCCGCTTCGCCGACATTGTGGCCCAGCGCGGTGCCTTTGGCCTTGGCCGCTGCAAGGGTCTGGGTCAGTTCTTCTTCCATCAGTTTCAGCTCTTTTTCCGCTTCGGCACGTTTGGCCTTGCCTTCGTCGGCGATGCGCAGGCTGTCTTCGATGGTTTCGATCAGGTCGGCATTGGCCTTTTTGATCGCGTCGATGTCAAAAATCCCGCGTTCGATTTCTTCACGAATCTCTTTATTGGCCAGTTTCAGGTTGGCCGCGTTGGAGGTCAGCAATTCGTTGGTCAGGTCGTTGGCTTCGCGCACCACCTTGGCCGCATCGCGCGAACGGGCGATGGTGACCGACTGGGCCAGTTGCGTTTCCCATAGCGGCACGGTGTTGACCAGGGTCGAGTTGATCTTGGTCACCAGCGACTTGTCGTTTTCCTGCACCAGCCGGATAGAGGGCAGCGACTGCATGGTCACCTGACGGGTCAGTTTCAGGTCATGCACGCGGCGTTCCAGATCGTCGCGGGCCGAGCGCAGATCGCGCAATTCCTGCGCCATCATTACCTTGTCATTGTCGGGCGCATCCTCGACCGCCTGGGTCTTGGCGGGGATATCCACCTCGTCCAGTTCCTTGATCTTGGCCTCGCCGGCGGCGATATAGATTGCCAGCTGGTCATAGAAATCCAGCGTTTTTTCGTAAAGCTTGTCCAGCGATTTGATATCTTTGAGCAGCACATGCTCGTGGTCCAGCAGCTCTTCGGTGATCTTGTCGATCTGGCCCTGTACGGTTTCGTATTTGGCCATGAACACGGCAACCGGCTTGGCGCGGCCAATCAGTTTTTCCCACCATGACAGTTTGCGGTTCGGGTTCAGTTCATCCACCGAGAACCCGCGAATAGAGGTGACCATTTCGCGCAGCGCCCCGCCAGCGGGGCCGGTATCCTTGTTGCGCACACCGGCCAGCATTTCCTGGCTGATTTCCTGCAATTCGGCCTGCGCGGCCGAGCCAAAGCGAATAATCGACTGGGTGTTGCCCATGTCCAGTTCGCTCATGCGTTTTTTGATTTCGGCCTTGTCGGCGGCGTCGGCCTGATCGATCACGATCAGTTCCCCTTTGGGTTCGGGCAGCAACGCGGCGGTTACGGCTTCGACCTCTTTCAGGGCTGTTTCGGCCTTGGCTCTTACATCATCGGTCATGTTTTTCTCCTTAACAAATTATTTGGCTACATAGCCTTCTTGTTGCAAACGTTCCTGAAGCACTTCGATTTCGACATCCAGATCGGTGTGGTTATCCTGCAAAAGCGCGTCGCGCTGGCCGTCGAAACTGGTTTCCAGATCATCGATCAACGACAAAAAATCGTCGCGGGTTTTGGCATCTTTGCTGCGCGGGAATACGTCGGCAAATTTTTGCGTCGCGTCGCGCGCGCCCTTCAGATAGACGGTCATGTATTTGCGCGCGCGGGTCAGGTCGCGCGGGTCCTGTTCAACCACGCGCAGCATTTCCTGCGCCGCAAGCGTCAGGCGGTTGACCCGGTTTTCGATGTTGCGATTGCCGATTCGACCGGCAGCGGATTTGATTTCGGCGATGATCGCCTCGGATTTCTCGACGGCGCGGGCCACGCGGTCCACGTCGAATTCGGACTGGCCCTCCAGCCCCTTTTTCCTCATCGGGTCAAGGCCAAAGGCGGCAATATGCGCCCCAGCGGCAAAGGCGCCGAAAATGATGGCGGTGATCATGCCCTTGTCCCAGCCAAACCATGTGGCGGCGAATACGCCGACCCCGGTCAGACCGGCGGCAATCAGTTTGCGTGGAATGGCGGGCGGGCGGGCAATTTTGCGCTGGTCATAGGCGTGCTTGGCCTTGATGCCTTCGCGTAACACCCATGCGGAAAGGACCAGCAGCGCAAAACAGCCGAACGATACCAGCATCGAAAACGGCGCGGCGTCGCCCATTTTTGAAAACCCGTCAAACAAAAGCGGCAGCGGCACAAAAAACAGAAAGCTGGCCCCGAGGGTGCCCGGTTCGGACGGTTTGCGCCGTGGCATTTTGGGGGCAGGGGGGGCGGTGACAGCATTGTCGTCCGGCTTGGCCTCGGGGGAATGCGCGCCGCGATATCTTTGCGCAGCCATCAGGATATCCACCCGTAAGATCCGGCGGCCACGGTCCAGATGATCGCGACCAGCACCCAATAGGAAATCAGTTGTAACGTTCTGCCTGACATGTGTTCTCCTGTTAACGTGTTAGCAATATAAACACATCACGCGCAATTTACCAGTTTCCCTTGGGTCAGTCGTTGGCCTCTTCCTTGCGTTCGGCTGCCAGCTTGTTCTGGTATTTGGTTTGGATGACCTCGACAACGAACAAAACCGCGATAGAGAAATAGAACGTGGTCTTGCTGATCGGTTCAATCGGGTGGCCAAACAGCAGGATATGGCCGGTATGGCCGCCTTCGCCCAGCAATACGATACCCACGATCAGCAGGATAAACAGGCCCAGCACCTCGTACATGCGGTTTTTCTGGATAAAAGCCGACACCCCGTCGGCCAGAAAAAGCATGGCAAGGCCGGAAATAATGATCGCCAGCGCCAGCACCGGAAACACATCGGTGATCGCCAGTGCCGAAAGCACCGAATCAAAGCTGAAAATCAGGTTCATGAACACGATCAGCGCGATCACCATAACCGGAGATTTGGCGGATTTGTGCTCGGGGTCTTCACCAAGGTTTTCGATGATCAGCAGATGGCTGATTTCCTTGACCGCCGTATACATGATAAAGCCGCCGCCAAACAGAAATACCAATACCGCAAAGTTGAAACTGCCTTCGATCACGCCGGTCCAGTTGATGCTGAAAAACGGCGCCTCGAGCATCTCGATCAACTGCATCATTACAAACAGCAGCACTACCCGCAGGGCAATGGCAATCAGAATGCCCCATTTGCGCACCATGGCCTGATCTGCTTTGGGCGCGCGCTGCGATTCGATGCTGATGTAAAGCAGGTTGTCAAAGCCGAGCACCGCTTGAAGAAACATCAGAACGCCCAGATTGGCTAGGTTGGTAAAAGTGAACAGGTCGGCCATGTCCGGCTCCGTATTTGATTGGGTTACCGGATACAAAGCCACAAACAGGGCAAAATCGCAAGCCATAGAAACGACAAAGGCCGCCCGGCGGGGCGGCCCTTTTTAATCGTTACACGTTACAAATCAGTGGGCAAAGTCTGTCCAACTGGTGGCCGGGCGCTGCGCGTCGGTCAGGCCGATATCGTTAAGCTGCCGGGAACTCAGGCCGCGCAGTACGGCTGCCTGACGGCGCGCGTTGCGCCATGCGGAAAAATTCTCGGTCAGACGTTCAATCATGCTTACAACGTGAAGGGTTGTAACGGCCCCAAAGGGCCCCGGGCGGGAAGTTTCGATGATAGCCATCAGATGGGCTCCTTTTTTTTGTCTGGATCGGGCCGACATGATTGCCGGACAGTTCGCATCTAGGGCCGGTTGGGGGCGCGGACAAGCGCAATAATTGCATAGCCGCAGCAGCGTTTTTGCATAGGTCGGTGGCGGACGGTTTTGTGTCGTTTCCGGCACAAAAAGACCACCTCCGGCCGTTCGTTCAGGCCTTAGTTATAATACCCGGGGTTGCGGGCGACCGATGCGATCTGCGAGCGGTGCAATCCGATATCCTGCAACTGTGCGTCGCTTAGGCCGCGAAGCGCTTTTTCGGTGGCGCGGGCGCTGCGATACTGCACAACGGCATTGCGCATTTTGTCAAAAAAGTTGACGACGCGAAAGGTTGTAACGGCCCCAAAGGGCACCGGGCGGGAAGTTTCGATGATAGCCATCAGATGGGCTCCTTTTGTGTTTGTGTTGGCCGATACCTGTATCGGATGCGCGGGAGATAAGGGCGCAGGGTGAATCGGACAAGCCGTGTTTTGCCATACCCGAATTGCGCGTGGTGCATGGCTGGTTAATTGCGGGAAATGCAGTTTTTTCGGGTGGCAAGGGATTAAAACACTGCGTGGCGGTGTGGGTGTTTACAGGGCCTGCAAACGGGGTTCGAAATGTAAACAAATGACGGAGCATACTGATGAAACTATCTCTTAAGCCGATCTCTCGGATCCTGCTGGTTGCCGGGCTGACCATTTCTGCCGGCGTGGCCATGGCGCAGAATATGGCGCATGCGCATATGGGCCATGTGACCACAAGCTGGGGGGATACGCCCGATCAGATGGGCCTGCTGCCTACCGCGATCGAAGAAGCCAAGATTGCGGCGTTCCATGCTGGGCTGGCAGCGCAGCAACTGGATAATCTCGACTGGATGCAGACCCATGCGCGCCATGTGCTGCACGCGATTGATCCGTCGGCCATCGATGGCGGGCCGGGGCTGGGTTATGGCGTGCTGGCTGGTGCTGCGGGTACGGCCAAGCATATCGGGCTGGCTGCCGCTGCTGAGGAGGCCTCGGACAACGTGAAAACCCACGCGGTGCATGTGGCCACATCCGCCAACAACACCGTGGTTCGGGTCGAGGCGATCAAGGCCAACATCGCCGCTATTCTGGCCGCGACATCGGCCGCCGATGCTGCCGCAGCAACGCAAGCCAATGCGGCCCTTGCCACGGCGCTGCTGGAAGGGATTGACGCCAACAGTGACGGCATGATCGACTGGACCGAGGGCGAAGGCGGCCTGAACGAAGCTCTGAAGCATATGGAGATCATGGCCGCTGGCGAAGATATGTAACCGCGCCGGAAACCTGCCATTTTTACCCCGTGCCGAGATGTCGGCGCGGGTTTTTCTTTGCGGGGGAATCGATAATAGGTAAGCGAAAACAGGATGTTACTCGTGATCCAATTGACCCTACTAAACCGGTTTAGTAGGGTCAATTACTGCCGATAATTTCCGGCGGAAAAATCACCGTTTTAGTGCCCGAACGGTTTGCCCGTCAGTATTCGCCATTCGCAGCTTTGCTCTTGGCGTTTGTTCCCGTTTCGTGCTAAGCCTGTGCAAAACAACAGGAGCAGTCGAATGCGGGTAATCGGGATTGATCCGGGGCTAAGGCGCACCGGATGGGGGGTGGTGGATGCGAATGGCTCCAAGATCACCCATGTGGCCAACGGGGTTTGTGCCTCGGAAGGGGATGATCTTTCGGAACGCCTGCTAAGCCTGTTCATGCAACTGACCGACGTCATGCACCGCTATGCGCCCCAAACGGCAGCGGTAGAGCATACCTTTGTTAACAAGGACGCGGCGGGCACGCTAAAGCTGGGGCAGGCGCGCGGTATTTGCCTGCTGGTGCCCGCCAAAGCAGGGCTGGAGGTGGCGGAATACGCCCCCAATGCGGTTAAAAAGGTGGTCGTCGGGGTTGGGCACGCCGATAAAAAGCAGGTGGAGCATATGGTGCGGATGCAACTGCCCGGCATAAGCATTGTCAATGCCGATGCCGCCGACGCGCTGGCGATTGCGCTATGCCACACCCATCACGCACGATTTTCAAACCGGTTGGAAGACGCGATAAAAAGGGCAAGCGCATGATAGGCAAGGTTTCAGGCAGGCTCGATTATATCGGCGCGGATCATGTGCTGATCGATACCGGTGGCGTGGGCTATGTGGTGTACGTGTCCTCGCGCACGCTGGCCGCGATGCCGCCGCTTGGTGCGCCGGTGGCCCTGTTCACCGAATTGCTGGTGCGCGAGGATTTGCTGCAACTGTTCGGCTTTCTGAGCATGGGCGAGCGCGAATGGCATCGCCTGCTGGTGTCGGTGCAAGGCGTGGGCGCCAAGGCGGCGCTGGCGATCATGGGCACGTTGGGCGCTGACGGGGTCAGCCGCGCGATTACGCTGGGTGATCAGGCTGCGATCAAGGCAGCACCCGGGGTTGGCCCCAAGCTGGCGCAACGGCTGGTGTTGGAGCTGAAAGACAAGGCGCACAAGGTCATGGCCATGGGCGGCGCGGCAACGAAAACCGTCGATGCCCCCAAGGCGGAAACCCTACCACAACCGGATGCATACGAGGTGCTCGATACCACGCCGGAACCGGACAGCAACGCCCAAGCC